>CAZPZE010000840.1:0-5439 GCA_964590625.1 uncultured Solibacteraceae bacterium | reverse complement strand
TGCTAACAGGACGAGAGTGGATTACGAAAACACTCCGGAGGGAGCCCTCGTTCGCCGCGCCCAGAGCGGCGATGAATCCGCATTTCAGGAAATCGTCGAGCGCTATCAATCCAAGGTTTTTTCGATCATCCACGGCATCGTCCGGCAGCGGAACGACGTCGAAGACATCGCCCAGCAGGTTTTCACCAAGATCTACTTTTCGATGCGGAATTTCGATTTCCGCAGCTCGCTCATCACGTGGGTCTACAAGATCACGGTGAATGAGTGCTTCGATTATCTCCGCAAAAAGAAGGTCCGCAAGCTCGTGTACGAAAGCGACATGAGCGAGGACGAAGCGCGCCGCGTGGAGAATTCGGAGAACGGTTCCGGGCGCGGCGTCCGTGCGGATACAACGCTCGCCCGCCGGGACTATGTGATAAAACTTTTGGAGCGGGTTTCAGGCGAAGAGCGCGATCTGCTGATGCTGAAAGAAGTCGAAGGCTATTCAGTCGAAGAGATGGCGCATCGTCTGAACATGAACGAGAATACAATTAAGGTCAAGCTGTTTCGCGCCCGCCAGAAGCTGGTGAAAGCGTCGCAACGGCTCGAACGGGCGCCGTCGAGAGCTGAGTAAAGTTATGCACGACCCTGTGGTGAACGAACTCGAAGATTACCTTGCCGGCAAGGCGTCGCCGGCCTTCCACGGGCATCTGGCATCCTGCCAGGAGTGCCGCGCGGAGGTCGAGTCGATCGCTGAAATTTCGGGGATGCTGGCCGTTCTTCGCTCCGGTGCGGAGACCGCGGCTCAGCCTTCTCCGTTCTTCTACACCCGCGTGGCGGCGGGGATTGTGGAACGCCAGAACACCGGCCACTGGGGGCTGCTGGCGCCCGGCGCGGCGTTCTTCCGGCGTGTGGCATTTGCATCACTCCTGTTGCTGGCTGGTCTCGGAAGCTATCTTGTTATGCGTGAGGGCGATATCGTTCCCGCCACTGATCCGGTGACCATCATCGCCCAGCACGATTCCACGGCAGATCATGCCACGAGCGCGGACCGCGACGTCATGCTCGTGACTCTGGCGAGTTACGGGGAATAACGCCAGTCATGTCCAGCGTCACATTGCCGCGGCCTGCCGAGCGCGTGGCGCTCTTTTCGCTGATTCTGGTATTTCTCTGCGGGGCCGTCGCCGGAGCACTGGTACTCAGCCTGACCCGCGGTTCCGGAGGTCACGGCACCCGGCAGAACGTAACGGCGCTCTCCTCCATGTCTGTGGCCGACATGAAGGCGAACCTGAATCTCACGGACGAGCAAACCCGTCAACTGACTTCGATTCTCGACGATTTTTCGCATTACTACGACAATCTCCTGGCGGACGGTAACAGCCGCATTCTGGAGATTCTCAATCCCGAGCAGAAAAAGCGATTCGCCGAAATGCTGGAGCACCGCAGGAAGTGAGTCCGGCTCACCCGGTACGTTCTCCCCAGGGCCGGTCTTTTGTGAGAAACTGGACGGCGATGCGAAATCTTATCTACTCCTTAGTCGTGGCTGGTGTTTTATTTGGACTGACCGGATGCTCGTCGGACACGGCAGATAAAAGCGAACAGGTCCGCGTTGTTCCCGCTGGCGAAAAGGCGACCGCCGGTCACCTGACCTATAACGTGCTCGACTCGCAAATTCTCACCCAGGCGGGCGACGGCGAGTCGGCGCGCGTGCCCAAAGACCGTTTTCTCGTGGTGTTGGTGGCAGTCAATAACACCGGCAATGCGGATGCATCCATTCCCGCCGTTACTCTGGAAGGCGATTCGGGAAACACCTATAACGAGCTGACGGACGGCACCGGAATCCCGAACTTCCTCGGAGTGCTGCGGCACGTTGGCCCCGGCCAGACCACGCGGGGAGCCATCGCATTCGATGCGCCCGCGGCGCACTACCGGCTGCGCTTTGCCGACGAGAACGACGGGAATGAAATTCTGGCGGATCTGCCGCTAACCTATGCCCACGAGAAGGTCAATAACGCGATTATTCCGACCACGGAGCCGGATGCGGGCGCCATGGGTGCCACGGGTCCGGCGATACCGCCCACGACGAAATAGCTGTAACATGCACATTCTCCGGACCACCGCCATCGCCGCCTGTTCGATTCTGGCGGCGGGCTGGTGCCTGCCGTGGCCCGCTTTCGCCCAGACGAAACCCGGGCTGAAGCTCACCAATCCGGTGGCGGCGCAATATGACGATGGACCACCGCTCGGCGCAATGCGATTGCGGCCCGGCGAGGTGGTCTACTTTTCGTTTGTCGTCGAAAACTACGCCCGCTCGGCGGACCGGAAGGTCGACATCACGGGGCACATTCAGGTGTTCGATCCGCGCGGCATTCCGGTCGCGCCGGCGGACGAAATTCCGATGATTACCAGCCTGAGCGAAGAGGATAAGCAGTGGAAACCCAAGCTGCGGTCGGCCGTCTCGCTCCCCCCGATTGCGCCGCCGGGCACCTATAAAGTCAAATTCGACGCCACGGACAACCAGTCGCACCAGTCGGCTTCCGGCGAGGCGGCGTTTGACGTGGAGGCGAAATTGGTTGCCCCCGCTCCCACGCTCACCATCCGCGAGCTGAATTTCTTCCGCAAACAGGAAGACACCACGCCGCTGATTACTCCGGCTTACCACGCGGGCGACACGATTTCGGTCAGGTTTTTTATCGTCGGCTACAAGACCGGGGAGCAGAATTCCATCGATTGTTCCTACGACGTGGAGCTTCTCGGACCCGACGGCGCGTCCATCATGAAGAAAGAAGACGCGGCGATGGAGAAGAGCACAGCTTACTATCCGCAGCCCTATATTCCGGGGATTTTCAACCTCACCCTGAAGCCCACGACGCCGAAAGCGGCCTACACGGTGGTGATCACGGCGCACGATAACGTCGGCAACCAGACCGCTACGGCACAATCGAAGTATCAGGTCAACTGACACATCGAAAACATGAATACGGAACAGAAGGCGCTCGCGATCAATCTGGACGCGGGCCGGTTTGGAACTTTTGCCGAAATCGGCGCGGGGCAGGAAGTGGTCCGCTGGTTTTTTCATGCCGGCCATGCATCCGCCACCGTGGCGAAATCGATTTCGGCGTATGACACCGCGGTCAGCGACGAAATCTACGGCAAGGCCGGGCACTACGTCAGCCGGGAGCGGCTGGAATCGATGCTCGATTACGAATACGCGCTGCTGCTGCGCCGTCTGGATGCAGCGCGCGGCGAGAAGACGTCATTCTTCGTCTTCGCGGATACCGTGGCGACGCGCATGCGCACCGACGTGGGCGGCGGGCACGGCTGGCTCGGCGTACGCTTCCAGACCGCGCCGCGCACGGAGCCAAGCGAGATCATCCTGCACGTGCAGCTTCTCGACAACGTGACGGTGGCCAAGCAGGAAGCGCTTGGGATGCTCGGCGTGAACCTGATCCACGCGGCATTCTTTCTGAACGACAAACCGCACGAACTGGTCGAGGAGCTGATGGACGGGCTGCGCCGAACGCAGCTCGAGATCGACATGATCCGGCTCTCCGGGCCGGCGTTCGAGGGCGTGGACAACCGCCTGATGAGTCTGCTGCTCGTGGAGCAGGGGCTCTCCGATGCGACGATGTTCACGGCCGAAGGCGAAGTCGTGCAGCCTTCCGAAGCGATTTCCGGCAAAGCGCTGCTCATGGAGCGCGGCGCATTCCGCCCGGTTACGAACGTGACCTGGGAAATGCTGCAGGGCGCGCAGCGGCAGTTCTGCTCGGCGCGCCACACGAAATCCGTTCCCCTGGTGCTGATGGAGATGACGCTGAGCAATCTCGTCACCGGCCACCGCATCGATCACGCTGACTTTCTGGCGCGCGCGAGCATGCTGAACGCGCTCGGCATCACCGTGATGGTCTCCAATTACGACCGCTTCGATCTGGTGACGAGCTATCTGCGGCGCTATACGAAAGAAGCGATCGTGATGGTGATGGGGGCGCCGACGCTGCTCAATATTTTCGAAGAGAAGTATTACCAGCAACTGCCCGGCGGCATGCTGGAAGGCCTGGGACGCCTTTTCCAGGGCGACACGACGCTCTATGTCTATCCGATGAAAACCGCGCCGGACGCGCCGGTGGTGGATGCGGTGTCACTGCCGCTCGCACCGCTTTCGCGCCGCCTCTACTGGTATCTGCTCGAAAGCGGACAGATCCAGCCGGTACGCGAGTTCCGCGAGGAACAACTGCACGTTTATCCGGATGATGTGCTGGCAAAAATTCAGGCGAGCGATCCGGCGTGGGAGAGCATGGTGCCGCCCGAAGTGGCGGAACTGATCCGCACGCGCGGATTATTCGGGTACAAGGCTTCGCAGGCGGCCGGGTGAGGAAGTACCGTGGCCGCCTGTGATAGCGGCCACGGCGCATTCTGGTGTCTTATGCTTTGCGGCGGCGCAGGAGCAGGGCGATTCCGCCGAGAGCGCTCAGCAGAACCGTGGAGGGTTCCGGCGTCGCGACCGGGGCGAGGTTATAGCCGAACGCATCAAGCGCAGTCTGTTCAGGCGTGCCCCAAACGGGAGCGGCTCCGGGCGTACCGTAGGCATCCTGAACATGAGGCGTGCCGCTGCCCTTCCAATCGTTATAATCGGAGCCGCCGCCGCTCTGGTTGAAGTCGATGATATTGGTGACGCCGCCGTCGACCGAGAAGTACGCAGTGGCCGAACTGCTGGTGGTGTAGCTGCGAACGCCCGGCGCCGAATAGCGGAAGAGGTCTTCAACCCAGGGGCCGGTGCCACCGCCAAGACCCGAGCCGATGCCAAGCGCTTCATCCATTTCGTGCTGAACCACCGACTGCAGGTCATAAAAAGTGGGGTTATAAGTTGTACCCGCGTAGTTCGTAATTGAAGTGTTCACCGAAATGGTGGAATCGGGTTTTCCGCTTGGCGGCAGAGCACTAAAGCCAAGGGCCCTCAGGTTCGCAGTGGTCAAATTGACATTGGCGCCGCCGTCAACCGGATTGGTCGAACCGCCGGGGAGACTCGCGAGAGCCGCAAGATCCGTGGCATCGCCCGAAGAATTCGCCGCCAGGGCGGCGTGAAAACTGTTATAGCCGAGCATGCCGTAGTACGTGGAACTCTGCCCCAGACCGCTACCCATCTCGCCGAAGGCAATGCTCACGGTAATGTTATTCGTAATCTCCGCTTCGAACTGGGCGATCGCCTGGTTGATCGTGGCTTCGATCAGGCTGGCGTTGGTGTCATTCGTAATCGTTGGATCAAATGATGCATTGATCACCAGATTCGCCCGGGCCGGGATGAATGCGACGAGACCGAGGGCCAGGACCATTCCCGCTCTCGAAAAATTATGCCACTTCCTCATGTTTCCTCCGATGGCATAAGCGGTTGGGCATACTCCACTACGCTATACCTTTGGGGGAATTCTAACACGTTATAAAGAAGATTCGCCCCCTCGGGTA
>CAZPZE010000839.1:0-3344 GCA_964590625.1 uncultured Solibacteraceae bacterium | reverse complement strand
TCGCGCGTGATGCCGGGAAGCACGGAGGTGCCGAGCGGGGGCGTGACGATTTTGCCGTCGCGAATGACGAAGATGTTTTCGCCAGCGCCTTCGCTGACGTAGCCCGCTTTATCGAGCGCAATGCCCTCGGAGTAGCCGTTCGCCACCGCTTCCATATTGATGAGCTGCGAATTCATATAATTCGCGCCCGCCTTGGAAAGCGCCGGCAGAGTGTTGGGGGCGATGCGCGTCCAGCTCGAAATGCAGACGTCGACGCCCGATGCCAAAGCCTCTTCGCCGAGGTAGCGGCCCCATTCCCAGCAGGCCAGGTAGACATCGATCGGATTCTTCGTGCCGTTTACGCCCATCATGCCATATCCGCGAAAAACGATCGGGCGGATGTAGCAGGATTTGAGTTTGTTCAGGCGTACCAGTTCGAGCATCGCTTCGGCGAGCTCGCCCGGGGTAAAGCTGATATCCATCCGGTAAATCTTCGCCGAATCGAACATGCGGCGAATGTGCTCGCGAAGCCGGAAAACAGCCGGGCCGCTGGTGGTCTCGTAGACTCTGATGCCTTCGAAGACCGAGCTGCCATAGCTGACAACGTGCGACAGAACGTGAATCTTAGCGTCATCCCACGCTATGAATTCGCCGTTGCGCCAAATTTTCTCGGTGGCTTTCATTCAATTAGTATAGACCGGTACCCTTTTCCATGTTAACGGAGACCGCAGTTACTCGTCTGTACAGCCGGATGGAAGGAGTCGCCGTTCGGGAAGACTTCGAGCAGATTGTGGCGGCGCACCGGTTGCGGATTTACCGGTTCGCGCTGGCGTCTCTGCGCGATCCGGATGCGGCGGAGACGGTAACGCAGGACTGTTTTCTGCGGGCGTACCGGAGCTGGGATGCGTTCCGCGGCGAGGCGTCCGTGCAGACGTGGCTGATGAAAATTGCGGTAAACGTGATTCGCGATACGGCGCGCGGACGGCGGTTTCAGTTCTGGCGGCGGGCGCGGGCATCGGCAGTGCTGCTGGATCAGGATGGGCGGTTCATTCCGGATCGGGGAAGTTCGCCCGAAGAGCGGCTTTCGGCGCGGCAGCAGATCGAGGCGGTGTGGAAAGCGCTTGATGGGCTTTCGGTGACGCAGCGGCGCGTGTTCCTGCTGCATTTTCTCGAAGGGATGACGCCGTCGGAGATTGAGGAAGTGACCGGGATGTCGAATGGCGCGGTTCGCGTGCATCTGCATCGGGCGGTGACGAAGGTTCGGCTGGTTTTAAGAGGATTGTGATGAATTTGCATTTATCGGAAGAGCAGATCGCGGCGTGCGTTGCCGGGGAGCGGAGCGGGGAAGTGGAGTCGCATCTGGCGGCGTGCGCGGAGTGTGCCGCGGAGGTGGAGCGGACGGCGGGGGCGCTGGCATTGTTTCGGGAGTCGGGCGTGAAGTGCGCGGAGTATTGGGAGGGACGGCCGGTTGTCCGGAAGAGTGCGCGGGCGTGGAGGTGGGCGATTGCGATGCCGGTTGTGGCGGCGCTGGCGTTGGCGGTGGTTCTGCTGCGAGAGCCGAAGACGACACCACCGCCGCCCGATCCTCCAGCGCACGAGCAGGCGTTTGTTCGCATTCCGTATGTGGTTCCTCCGGCGCCTTATGAGCGGACCGCGATTGTTCACATGAACGTGCCGGTGGCCGCGCTGATCGCGGCGGGATTCCGGATGAATGAACCGGCCAATGCGACGGTGCAGGCGGATGTTCTGGTGGGGCAGGATAACAGGCCGTTGGCTGTTCGATTTCAGGAGTAGAAAATCATGAGAATCGCAATTCTTTTTTTCGCGTTGTCTGTGATGGCGGGGGCGCAGAGTTTTCAGCCGCCGTCGTGGGGGCAAAGCCAGCCTGCGGCACAGAATCAGAAAATGCGCGAACAGCAGTATGCGCTGTCCCGTCCGTCCATTGTGGCGCAGATCGGCCCCATATCGGCGCACCCGATTTCCGGAAAAGAGACGCGCCGGGTTACACAGACGCTGGCGGATGGCACGGAATTGAGCCGCGCGGATACGAGTTACTTCTATCGCGATTCGTCTGGACGTGTTCGTGAGGAGAGTCCTGATCGTGTGGAGGTCTTCGACATTGTCGGGCGTTCGGAATACGACATGAATCCGGCAAAGAAGACATACACGAAATTCCCGCTTTCCGGTAACGAGAACTATATTGCGGTGGCGGTTTTCGGAAGCACCAGTTACACGAGTACTTCGAGCGATCCGAATTACGGGCATCAGGATAGTGGAGTTTCCGAAGACCTTGGCTCGCAAGCGATCAATGGCATTTACTCCAGACACTCGCGGGTGACGATCACCATTCCGGCGGGCATGATCGGCAATAACCGGGAGATCAGGGTCGTCAATGAACGTTGGTATTCGGACGAGTTACAGGTGCTGATTAAGAGCGTCAACACCGATCCTCGGTTCGGCGTCAATACATATGAATTGACTGACATCAAACAAGCGGAGCCGGACCCAGCTCTCTTCAGGCCTCCGGCGGATTACACGCTGGCAGTAAAGGAACAGCGATGAAGCTGGTGGCTTGTGGGTTGCTGGCGTGCGCGCTGTTCGCACAGGCGGTTTCGTTTGACGCGGCGGCGATCAAAGTGAGCGAGGCGCCTCCGGGCAGTTCAGGCATCAACACTAACAACGGGACGCTGCGCGCGCATAACGTCACACTTCGGCGGTGCATCTCGGGAGCGTACGAGATTCCGGAAGAGCAGATCATCGGCGGTCCGAAGTGGATCAGCGAAACGCGCTATGACATCAACGCGCGCGGATCGGGCGGCCATACAGAAGACATGCTGAAGACACTGCTGGCTGACCGCTTTCAGCTTGTGCTGCATCAGCAGACAGAGACGAGATCGGGTTATGCGCTGACGGTGGCGAAAGGCGGAATTAAAGCTGCCGTGACCGCCGAAGGTACGCGGTCAACCACGAATACGTCGCGGACTCGCATGGAGGCGAAAGCATCCTCCATGTTTCATCTGGCACGGAAGCTGGCCGCGGTTCTGGGCCAGCCGGTTGTCGATGAAACTCAGGACACACGCAGTTTCGATTTTGTGTTGCAATGGGTGCCGGATGAGGTGATGTCGAAAGCTACGCCGGGATCGGAGGCGGCGAACGGGCCGTCGATTTTCACGGCTGTACAGGAGCAGTTGGGGCTGAAGCTCGAGGCGCGCAAGGTTCCGGTGGAAGTTCTGGTGATTGATCGGGCGGAATTGCCCTCAGAGAATTGAACATACTATTACTGAGAAGAGTTCGATCAATACCGGATCTGTTTCGTTTGGAGATCGAAAGGGCCAGCGGATGTCGAAATCACGGACTACCATTAA
>CAZPZE010000838.1:0-1507 GCA_964590625.1 uncultured Solibacteraceae bacterium | reverse complement strand
ACTCCGCTGATTACCTGTGAGTTGCCGCAAGCGGAGTACGCGCGCGATCAGATCCACGGTTACGGCGCGGACTGGCGGATGCCGCGGTCCAAAGGGTCGATGTCCGCGGTTGTGGAACCCGTTAACTAAGGCCAGCATTTTCAATCAAAAGCCAAACTAATTTTTTTCTACTGCGTTAAACTACTATGGTGAAATTTTCTTTGCTATTCGTGGCGTTCTGCGCCCTTCTGCCGGCCCAGTTGCCGACTTTTGGCGGGGCAACGCCGCCTCCCGGATCGGCTCCGCCGCCCACCGATCCGAACACGGTGATCATCACCGTGGGAGACCATAAGATCACCGCGGGGCAATTCGAGGAATACATCAAGGCGCTGCCGGTGCAGTATCAGGAAACGGCGCGCGGCCCCGGCCGCCGCGATTTCGCTCGGAATCTGGTCGAACTGAACGTGCTGGCCGATGAGGCGCAGAAGCAGGGCGTCGATCAGAAGCCCGATGTGAAGCTTCAGATCGAGTTCCAGCGGGACAACATGCTGGCGCAGGCGATGTTCCTGAACCTGCAGCAGCAGGCCAATGTTTCGGACGCGCAGATTCAGGCTTACTACGATGCTCACAAGGCTGACTACGAGGTTCTGAAGGCGCGGCACATTCTGATCCGCGTAAAGGGCGCGCCAATGCCCGGCGCTCCGGGAAAGCCGGAGCTGACGGATGAGGAAGCGAAGGCGAAGGCGGAAGACATTCGCAAGCGCATCGTCGGGGGCGAGGATTTCGCGAAGATCGCGCAGGCGGAATCGGACGACACGTCGTCGGGTGAAAAGGGCGGGGATCTGGGCGAGTTCAAGCGGGGCATGATGGTGCCTCCGTTCGAGAAGGCCGCGTTCGCGCTGAAGGTGGGTGACATCAGCGAACCCGTGCTGAGCCCGTTCGGTTATCACATCATTCAGGTGGAATCGCATGCCACGAAGCCGCTTGAAGAGGTGAAGCCTGAAATTATTGCGCAGCTTCGGCCGCAGGCCGCGCGGGATGCGGTGGAAGCGCTGACGGGCAAGGCGAAGGTGGAACTGAACGACGCGTACTTCGGTGCCGAGCCCAAGGCTCCGGCTCCGGCGGCTCCGGCTGCGAGTGCGCCCTCGACTCCTGCTCCTGCGGCAAAGTAAACACGGTTCGGATCGGGCGGAGAACCTCCGCCGTGGCTTTACCCGGGGCAGGGAAGCAGACCCAAAACGGGCCAGCAGATGAACGCAGATAAGAATTTCTGTTGCTTTTGTCTCAGTCGGACTGTACGCTGAGCGAGCGCGGGGATCAGATAGTCGTCGGCCATACGACCGTGGCGAAGCCGTATCTGAACCCGGGCATCAAGGGATTCCAGGACTTCGACGTGGTTTGGGTGCGTATCTCCCGGGCGGCCGGAATGCGAGGCAACATGGTTGACGATTCGCGGCTTCAGCGCGTCAGATCGCCGATTCCGACAATCCCGAAGAACGCAGCAACACCGGTTATCCAGAGCGGGGGA
>CAZPZE010000837.1:0-3180 GCA_964590625.1 uncultured Solibacteraceae bacterium | reverse complement strand
TCTCAATGGTGACGTGTTATGACTATACGTTCGCCCGTCTTCTCGCCCGCACGGACGTCGACGGCATTCTCGTCGGTGACAGCGCCGGCATGGTGATGCACGGCTATCCCACCACGCTCTCCGTCACGCTCGACCTGATGCGCATCCACACCGAAGCCGTCTCGCGCGGCGCGCCGGAAAAATTCATCGTGGCCGACATGCCGTTTCTCTCCTTCCGCAAAGGGCTCGAATCAGCCATGGACGCTGCGTCCGTCCTCATGCGCGCCGGCGCGCACGCCCTGAAGCTGGAAGGCGTCTTCGGGCACGAAGACGTCATCGGCCGCATGGTGCAGAGCGGCATTCCCGTCATGGGACACATCGGCATGCAGCCGCAATCGGTGCGCGCTTATGGCGGATTCCACGTGCAGGGCAAGGTGAACGGCGCGCGGGAGGAAATCATGCGTGAAGCGAAGGCGCTCGAAGAACTCGGCGTCTTCTCGATCGTACTCGAATGCATCCCGTCCGATCTCGCGGCCGAAATCACGAACTCCGTCAGCGTCCCCACCATCGGCATCGGCGCAGGCGCCGGCTGCGACGGGCAGATTCTCGTGCTGCACGACCTTCTCGGCCTGAATCCCGATTTCCGCCCGAAGTTCGCACGCCATTTCCTGAAGGGTACGGACGGCGTGCTCGGCGCAATCGCCGGTTTCGATCAGGCCGTAAAGTCCGGCGAATTCCCCAGCCGCCAGGAGAGCTACTCGTGATGCATGTTTCCGAAACCATCGCGGAATGGCAGCAGCGCCGCCGCGGGCTCGAAGGCCGCACGATCGGCTTCGTCCCTACTATGGGCGCGCTGCATGAAGGTCACGCTTCGCTCGTCCGGCGCTGCCGCGCGGAGAACGAATGCGTCGTCGTCAGCCTGTTCGTGAACCCCACGCAGTTCAACGACCCCGGCGATCTGGCGAAATATCCGCGCACGCTTGAAAGCGATCTCGCTATCCTGCGCGAACTCGGCACGGACGAAGTGCTGGTCCCCACGATGGACGCCATGTACCCCAACGGCTACCAGTTCAGAGTCACCGCGCCCGAACTAACGAACCTCATGGAAGGCACGTTCCGGCCGGGGTTTTTCGAAGGCGTGATGACGGTCGTCCTGAAGCTGTTCAATCTCGTTCGCGCAGATCGCGCTTATTTCGGCGAAAAGGATTACCAGCAGATGAAGATCGTCACCGCCATGGCGGCAGACCTTTTCATCCCGACCGAAGTGATTCCGTGCCCAACCATCCGCGAAGCGTCCGGCCTTGCGATGAGTTCCCGCAACGTCCGCCTCTCGCCCGAAGGCCGCGAAAAAGCCGCGTTGATTTCGAGAGCGCTGCGCCGCCCTGATGCGGGCGCGGTTCTCAAACACGCGGGCTTCACGGTCGATTACGTGGAAGAACACTGGGGCCGCCGCCTCGCCGCAGTTTTCCTCGAAGGCGTCCGGCTGATCGACAACGTTCCCATCATTCCCATAGAAGGGGAAGGCGAATCCCATGCTCCTCTGTCTTGACGTCGGCAACAGCCAGATTTTCGGCGGTGTGTATGACGGCGGCTCGGCCCTGAAAGCCAGTTTCCGGCGCACCTCCGCGGTACGCGCGTCTTCCGATGAGTACGGGACATTTTTCCGCACCGTGCTCCGCGAGAACGATATCGATCCCGCCGCGGTCAGCATGGCGGCCATCTGTTCGGTGGTGCCGGACGTTCTCCATTCCCTCCGCGGCAGCTTCACGAAATACTTCGGCTTTGAGCCTTTCGTCCTGCAGCCCGGCGCGAAGACCGGCCTCAGGATTCGCTACCGCAATCCGTCGGAAGTGGGCGCGGATAAGATTGCGAATGCCGTAGGCGCGGTGGCGCGCTATCCCAGCCGCAACCTGCTGATCGTCGATTTCGGCACCGCCACCACGGTCTGCGCCGTCACGAAGGACAAAGATTACCTCGGCGGCGTCATCACTCCCGGAATGCATATCTCGATGACCGCGCTCGAATCGAAAACCGCGCGGCTGCCCGCGGTCGAGATCGTGAGGCCCGAAGACGTTCTCGGCCGGTCGACCGTCGAAAGCATCCAGTCCGGTCTCTACTACGGAACTCTGGCGACTGTTCGCCTCCTTGCCGAGCGCGTGACCGCCGAGCATTTCGCGTCGGATAAGCCGCTGATTCTCGGTACCGGAGGCTTCGGCCGCCTCTTCGAAGCGGAAAAACTGTTTGACGAATTCATCCCCGAACTGCCGCTGATGGGCCTGCGGCGGGTGGTGGAGCTCTCTCAATGAACCTGAAAATGCTGAAGTGCAAAATCCATCGCGCCACCGTCACTCGCGCCGACCTCCATTACGAAGGCAGCATCTCGATCGATCCCGCGCTGATGCGGGAAGCGGGGATACTGCCATACGAGGCGATTCAGATCTGGAATGTGAACAACGGTCATCGCCTCGAAACCTACGTCATTGCGGGCGAAGAAAACTCCGGCGAAATCGGCGTCAACGGCTCGGCCGCGCGGCACGTGCAGGTGGGCGACATCCTCATTCTTGCGGTCTTTTGCCACATGGATGCGGCGGAAGCGGGACAGCATCGGCCGAAAGTTGTGTTTGTCGATGAACGCAATCGCGCGCTGACTAAGGCGTAGAAGCCAGCGTGGAAGCTTCGATTTCATCCGAGGCCCGGCGCGGCTCGAATCGGTAATCGGAATAGTCGATCACCAGATCGGCTTTCCCAAGCCAGATGTTGTCGATATAGGAGTGGCGCCGCGACGCCCACCAGTAATCGCCGATCTTCGTGAAATCCTGGAGGATCATGGGCTTCCCGACCCAGAACGAGAGACTTTCGGTCGGCTTGCCCTCCACGTGCACGATCCCGAAATCCTGTTTGTTCACCCATAGCCGCCCTTTGAGCAGCCGCTTCTCGTGGAATTTCGGTTCCGTTTCGATCACGTAGCAGTGATGGCCGCCGAACATCGCTTCGCCAGTCAGCCTGAACGAATAGAATTCGCGCGTCAGCAACTCCGGCGCCTGCTTGCTGGTTTCGACCTCGGCCTCAAGCAGCGGATCGAAAACGTGGCTCTGGATCACCGGTGAGCCGCTGCGGCTGATGACTTCATACGTCTTTCCGTGCAGCCGGTCGCGGTGAATGCGCGCGACGAGTTCGGCTTTCAGTCCGAAACGATCCGTG
>CAZPZE010000836.1:0-4610 GCA_964590625.1 uncultured Solibacteraceae bacterium | reverse complement strand
GCGGAGCTTCTCGACAGCGCGCCGGACGCCATTCTGGAGCTCGATGCGGAGGGCCGCATCCTGATACTCAATCGAATGGCGGAACGGCTTTTCGGATATACGCGCGACGAACTGCTGGGAAAAACGGTCGATGCGCTCGTTCCTGAAGGTGTTCGGGCCACGCACCATCAGCATCGAACGCGATATTTCAATCATCCGGTGACTCGTCCCATGGGGGCCGGGCTCAATCTGGAAGCGCGCCGCAAGGACGGATCGCATTTTCCGGTAGAGATCAGCCTGAGCCCGACGAAGTCCGATTTCGGGATGCGTGTGATTGCGATCATCCGTGACATTACCGAGCGCAAACAAATGGAGGGCCAGCTCCGGAATGTGCAGGAAAAATACATTGCCGGGCTGGAATTGCGCAATCAGGAATCGGAGCAGGCGAACCGGCTGAAGACCGAGTTCCTCTCGAACATGAGCCATGAGCTGCGCTCTCCGCTCCACACCATCATCGGTTTCGCCGAACTTCTGGCCGAACAGACCGCGGGTCCGCTCAACGATACCCAGCAGCGATTTGTCTCGCATGTGCATCGCGATTCGCTGCATCTGCTCGATCTGATCAACGATCTGCTGGATCTGAGCAAAATCGAAGCCGGGCGCGTGGAATTACAGCGGCAACCGCTTTCAATCGCGTGGGTTCTCGAAGACGCCGTTGCATCCGTTCGTCCGCGCGCGGAGGCGAAGTCTCTGCTGATCCGGGCGGAGGATCCGCCGTCCATTTCGATTTTCGCGGACCGGCTTCGAATCAAACAGATTCTGCATAATCTGCTGACCAATGCCGTGAAATTCACGCCAAAGGGCGGACAGATCACAATCTCCTCGGTGGGGCGTGAGACGCTCGCTGAGATTTCGGTAACGGACACGGGGATCGGTATCCCCGATGACCAGCATCACGCGGTTTTCGACAAGTTCTTCCAGGTGCAGGCCACGGCGAAAGGCGAGCAACAGGGAACGGGACTGGGGCTGGCGATTACGAAGCGCCTGGTGGAGCAGCATGGCGGTACAATCTGGCTGCGGAGCGAGCCGGGAAAAGGAAGCTGTTTCACGTTCAGCATTCCACTCAGTTGAAGCGTTATGAAGAAGGTTCTCGTCGCCGACGATAAAGCTCCCAACCGGGAGCTGATTCGTACTGTGCTCGAGCAGGCCGGCTATTTCGTCCTGGAAGCAGCGGATGGCGAGGAAGCGCTGAACCATGCGCGGGAACATGTGCCCGATCTCATCGTTCTCGATCTGCATATGCCGCGTCTCGATGGTTTCGGCGCGCTGGCGGAGCTTCGGCGCGACGGGCGATTCACGCAGACGCCCATTGTCGCGCTCACCGCGAGCGCGATGCAGGGCGATCGCGATCGCGCGCTGGAGGCGGGGTTCACGGCTTACCTGGCAAAGCCAATCAGCCTGGTCGTACTGCGGCGCGAGATGGAACGGCTGCTCGCGTAGCGGCTACAGTTCCCAGCGCTCAATTTCAAGCAACCGGTTGTATTTCGCAAGGCGTTCGGAGCGGGTCACGGAACCGATCTTGATCTGACCAGCGCCGGACGCGACGGCAAGGTCTGCGAGGAACGAGTCTTCGGTTTCCCCTGAGCGGGCCGAGATGACCGCGCCGAATCCGGCTTCGCGGGCGCGGTCGATGACAGCGAAGGTCTGGGTGATGGTACCGATCTGGTTCATCTTGACCAGGACTGCATTGGCGGCGCCTTCGCGGATACCGCGATTGAGACGCTCAGGATTCGTGACAAAGAGGTCATCACCAATCAGGCGGACGCGCGAGCCAAGCTGACGGGTGATGTGCTTCCAGCCTTCCCAATCGTCTTCACCGAGGGGATCTTCGATGGAGACGATGCCGTACTTCGGAATCCACTCGGCAAGGATATCGGCCATGCCCGCGGAGGAGAGCTCGCGGTTTTCGAGACGGTATCCGGACGCGCCGCCGAAGTGACTGGCGGCGACATCGAGCACAATATCCATCCGAGCGCCGCTTTCGGCGATGGCTTCGCGGAGAATGGCGGCGGCTTCTTCGTTGGAGCCGAGGTGCGGACCCCAGCCGCCCTCGTCCGCGACGCCTGTCAAAACGAAGCCTTTCTTCGCCAGCAGCTTCGCAGTGGTCTTGTGGACGCGGACGATTGCTTCGAGCGATTGCGCGAGCGAGCTGTAGCCGCGAGGGAGGACGAGGAAATCCTGAAACTCGATGTTGCGCCCGGCGTGGAGGCCGCCCGAAAGGATGTTGACCATCGGGTTCGGGAGAACCGGCGTGCGTGAACCGGCGAGGCTCCGCCACAACGGGACATTGGCGGCGATCGCCGCGGCGCGCGCCACCGCACAGGAGACGGCGAGTGTAGCGTTCGCGCCGGTATCGCTTCCCTGCCCGATGAGGATGCGGTCGATGGCGGGCTGATCGGCGGCGCTCATACCGATGATGGCGGGACCGAGAAGATGCTCGACGTTGTGCACCGCGCGCAGGACACCTTTGCCCTCATAACGCGAAGGATCGCCGTCGCGGAGTTCGAGCGCTTCGTGAGTGCCGGTGGAGGCGCCGGAGGGAACCTGGGCGACGGCTCGTACACCACCGGCAAGCGTGACTTCGGCCTGCACGGTGGGATTGCCGCGCGAGTCGAGTATTTCCATCGCACGGACGTGCTGGATCTTCATCGGGCGAGAACCTCTTTGAATGAGCTGGCCGGTTTTTGCATGAGATGGAGAGCGAGGGCCGCGGCGCGTTCGCGCATGGCGGCATCGAGGTACTCGGCGGGGGACTTGCCGTAAACGCGCGCCAGCAGCAGAGCCGGAAGGTGCTCGAATGCCGCGGGGATGATCGAGGCCGCATCAGCCGGCAGCGCGCTCGCGAGCGTGGCGAGGAACGTTCCGGCGAGCTGAGCGATGGGCTGCGCGTGCGCGGGAAGCGCGATCGTCTTCATCAGCAGGTGATTCAAAAGGAAGCCGACGTCGAAGGCGGGATCGCCGAAGTGCGCGACTTCCCAATCGATCACCCAGACAGAATCGCCGTGCACCAGCAGATTTTTCGGACTGTAATCGCCATGCACGAGGCTGACGCGGCGGGCTGCTGATCGGGCAATCAGATTGAGGATGTAGTCGGCTGCCTGCGGCTGACGCTCCGCGGTGAACCGGTAATACGGATCGATGCGAAGCTGCTCGAAAACGGTCTGATCGCCGAAGACGCGATCGGCTTCCGGGTTTCGCCAGCTAGCGGAGATCATGGCGCCGAGCGCGAGGCCGGCGGCGCGGGCGGTTTCGATGCGGGCTTCGCCCTGGAAAAGCTGGGTCTTCCACATCGCGGCGGCCTGCGGCGCGGCTTCCATAGCGATGGTGAAGGTTTCGCGGTCTTCGAGGAGGACAGCGGGCACGCGGCCGGCGCTCGCGTTCCAGCGCATGGCGGCCGCTTCGCGGAAGATACGGGCGCGGTCGGAGAACCACCCCTGCTCGGTGCGCAACTGACCGAGCGACTGCTTCAGAACCGCGCGAAAGCCCGGCGCTTCGGCAAGGATGACTTTGTTGGAGATGCCGCCGCCGAGTTCAGTGAACCTCGCTCCTTCATAGGGAAAGCCGTGGCTGCGCAGCCATTCCGCGGCATTTTCAACGGAGAGTTCGAAGACCAAAGCTCATGGTAGCGAATCTATTTTCCCTGGACGGCCTGTTCGACGACTTCGGCGACAACTTCCTGAATGGCGCTCTTCACAGCGTCCTTCACGGTGGATTCGAGCTCATCGGGATCGACCGGAACCTCGATATCCGGGCCGGCGAGTTCGCGCACGACGACTTCGAGAACGGGCGCGACGGGGGGAATGATTTTCGCGACGGTTTTGGCCACCTTCTTCGCGACGCGGCGCGGCGGAGGCGCATCGTCGGCACGCGCCTTCTCCTTTTTGTCGCGGGTCTTGCCGGATTCGCTCCAGTCTTCTTCAAACAGGCCGGCCAGGCGCGCGGCCATTTTCGAATCCTGAAAGATCACTCCCACTTCGCGGCGCGCGTCGAGCTCTTCGGTGCGCAGGCTCTGGCTTCCCAGAAATACGGCGTCACGATCGCGAATGATGGTACGGGAATGCAGCCGCATGTAAAGCTGGCGGGACTCGGCCGGCTTCACGCGCTTTGACAACTTGCCCAGCACGCGAACGTTCACGCCGGCTTTAATGCGCTCGCAAAGAATGCGGCCCATGGCCGGATCGGTCACTGCAGGATCCCAGATCACCAGCTCCTGCTTAGCCGCTTTCAGGAACCCGGCCAGCACGCTGCGGGCGTTCTGGGGGCTAATCACAAACGTGTCGAGGCCGGCTTCATAAGGCTGACGCCTCGTATCGGCCTCAAAAAGCTTCCTGGCTTCTTTGACCATCTTCGCCTCATCGGTGCAGATGCCGAAGCTGCGGCTGCGCTCGATATCGAGATTGGTGAAGTTAAAGCCCATCACGTAGAGATCGCGTTCGTCGATGATCAGCATTTTGCCGTGATAACGGATCAGATCGTCATCCGTTCGGGCGACCAGAACACCGGCGGCGAGCAGGCGCATTTCGAGGGCGCGCAGTCCTTTTTCTCCGCCGCGATTCGTGTATGCGATCAGG
>CAZPZE010000835.1:0-3991 GCA_964590625.1 uncultured Solibacteraceae bacterium | reverse complement strand
CGCGGCTTCATCCGGAAATCATCGAGCCCGCGCACCGACGCAATGTAACTGCCGAGCGACGACGGTACCGAGGGTTCGGCTGAGTTGGAGAAATGCGCCACGCCGTTGATGACGTAATCGTGGATCTCCACCTGGAGCGCCTGCTCCACGTTCCGCACGCTGCCCGAAAACGAAAGAGCAGTGCGGCCGCGATCCACCGAATCAATGGTCAGATTCTGGCTTTTGAGCCAGGAAGTGATCCGGTCGATATCGGCCTGCGGCAGTCCGAAGCGGCCGGCGAATTGTTCGGGTGTAAGCCAATTGTGGAAGTCTGGAGATGACGGGTCCTGCTGCCTTGCCAGAAGCGCCTGGAGTTCGGCTTCCTGCGCGCCGGAGCGCCGCAGGTTCAGGGTGACGTGGCGAAGCGAGCGCGTGGCGCTGATGCGTCCGCGATCGTTGGCAGCGGTAACGCCCGGTCGAAGCTGGCCAGGGAGAGAATGACGGGCCGTCTGCGCAAACAGAACCGGCGCCGCCGCAACCGCTGCGAGCAGCGTAGTTCGTATGCGCACAAACTTTCGACGAGGCCCCCCGAGGCGTGGTTTCACTCTCCCCATTGTCTCCCGGCAACAGAAAAAGGCGTCCGGATTCTCACGGATCCGGACGCCTTTTTTACCTGATAACCGATGTTAGTAGCTGAAGCGCAGCGTGAACTGAATGCGCCGGTTACCGGTTACGCCGCCACCGCCGAGTCCCTGCCCGGTGCTGATGGAGTTTGTGGATTGAGCGAAGAACGGCGAGTTCAGGTTGCCGACCGGCGGCGCGAGATTCACGTGATTGAACACGTTGGTCGCCTGGATCGTGAGGCCGAGCGTGTACTTATGAGCGGCGCCCCCCACAGTGCCGAAGCCACCGCCGAAGCCGCGCGGTCCGCCAAAGCCGCCGCGGGGCCCGCCACCACCACCGCCGCCGCGGGGTCCACCGCCGCCGGGTCCGCCGAAGCCGCCGCCAGGACCGCCGGGTCCGCCACCTTGGCCGTTGCTCGCGCCCTTCTTTTCACCCCACCCGAAGTTGCGTGTAAGACGAAGGTCAACGCGCCACTGGCTCGGGCCGGTGCCATAGTTGATCGGGATAAGCGTGGCGCCGGGTCCGGGAGCGATATTGAAGGCGCCGAAAGGAGTGCAGCGGATCGTGCCACTGCACGCCGCAGCGTTTGGCGCGAAAGCCGGACGATCGTTGTTGACGCCATCGCCGTTATAGTCGTAGCCGGAGGTGATGTTGAACGGCATGGCCGAGCTATAGGCGAAGATGGGCGAAGCAGTCCATCCGTAAGGCATACCAACTGTGCCGAAGATATTCACGCGATTGGAGGGGATCGACGCGCGTCCCCAATCCTGACCGGCGTTGTACTGATTGACCAGCATGCCGTTGGTGTTCGAATGATAATTGCTCCACGCGTAGAAGCCGTTGAGTGAAACATGGCTGTTGATACGCGTGTTGGCGCTCGTCACCATTTGCAGTTCCTTGTACATGCCGGAATCTTCGTAGAGGTAAATGTAGCCCTGGCCGGGATAGGGCAGCACGGCGCCGGATTGGGTCAGCGGATTATACGTACCGGGCAGAGGCGCATTGATCTGGCGCGTGCGCATATCGTGAATGCCGCGCGAATCCGTCACGTTGAACGTCAGCGTGGTGCGGCCGGGAAGCGAGCGCTCGATGGATGCCGCCGACTGGATCATGTAATTGCTGCGCAGATTGGCGTCCACCTGATAGAGGGCCTGGCTGTTCGCCGCGAGCAGGCTCAGCGGCGGAAAGCCGTTCGGGCTGGAATAGTAAGCGAGGGCATCATAAGCCAGTGCTGAGCCGCTCACCGAATTGATTGCATAGTTCTGCTGGCCGAAGCCGTTGTAGCGATAGGTGTTCAGAATGTCGCCCAGCGGGAAGCGCGAATAGAAGACACCGGTACCGGCGCGCAGCACGGTGCTGCTCGATTTGCCCGGCTTTGCACCCGGCGCCCACGAAATCGCGAGGCGTGGCGCCATATCGACGTGATCTCCCACGTTGGTCTGCATCTCATAGCGCAGGCCGCCGCTCAGCGTGAAGTTGGGACGAATGCGCCAGTCGTCCTGCGCGAAGATGCCGGCATCGAACTGGTTCCTGCCGAACTGCGTGGGGCCGGCATTGAGAGAATACGAGGTCGGTCCGCAGCCTTCGGCCAGGATAGTGGACATCGGAATCCCCTGCGCCAGCATGATCTGCGTCTGCTGGTAGACATTGATCGAAGTCGGATTCGTATAGCCGGCGAGACACGGAGCGTTGATGTTCTGCGGTGTGGTGAAGGTGTAAGTGCCGTTGAAGTTGGAACTGGATTGCGTGCGGAGCTCCACCTGGCGAACGCGCGCGCCGAGTTTGATGGCGTGCGTGCCGGCCGTGATCGTATTCGTTTCCTGCAGTTCGTACTGCCGGTTGCGATTGTAGTTGGCCGCCGTGCTGCCGCCGGAAGTGAACGCGCTCGCCACGTTAATGGTGGGTCCGGCGAATCCATCGGCGTTCACATAGTTCCGCGAATCATTGAGCTGGAACAGGATTTCGTTCACCGATTTTGTGCCGATCACCATCGTCTCGGTCATCTGAGCCGTGTTGTAACGGTTCCTGCCATAGGTGACCTGCGACGGCAGGCTGAAGCCGCCCACGCCGTTTTCGCTCGATCCGGTGCTGCGGAAGTAGCGCAGGATGAGGGTGTTGTTGTTATTCAGCGCGATATCGAGCCGCGGATTGATCTGCAGGTTTGTCGACGGCGTCGCGTAGGTGGCGTTGTAAGAGGTGGGAGTAAACGTTGGGCCCGGGCCCAGCACGATGGCGTTGATGAGCTGCGCCGTATTGAACTTGCGCTGGTTGACGTCCATGGACCACGAGAGGTGTTTGCCGAGCGGCCCGCTGGCGTTGCCGGAGATCTGGCGATTGTCATAGTCCGGCATGTCGCCCTGCACGAACGGATTGCGCGTATCGAGAGCGTGATTGCCGTAAGTGAAGAAAGCGCCGAAGTGGATGTTGTCCGTGCCGGGGCGTGTGAAGACCTGAATGCGGCCGAAGCCGGGGCTGTCAAATTCGGACGCAAACGGATTCGAGTTGATGCGGATCTCGCGGATCGAGCTCTTCGGCGGAAGCTGGCCGCCGCTGAAACCATCGACGAAGATCTGCGCGCCGTTCGGACCCGCGGAAGGCCCGGCCATCGAGCTCAACTGCTGCTGCAGATCATCAGGATCGTCGGGCAGCGCGTTGAGATCGGACTGATCGAGAACGATGGCGGCCGCGTTCTGCGAAGGATCGACGGCAACGGTGCCGACGCCGCTGGCCGAGACATCCACCGCCGCCGCCGAGACAGCGATTTCGAGGGCGATATCGAGAGAAGTCGCCTGGCCGCTGGTGACGGCCACGTCGGATTTCGTGGCGGTCACGAACCCGGGAGAGACGATCTGAACGCTGTACTGGCCGGCGGGCAGCGCCACGCTGTACTGGCCCTTGCCGTCGGTTTTGGCGTCATGCGCCTGCCCGCCGCCGGTGACGTGCACATCGGCATTGGGGACGACGGCTGCCGAAGGATCGGTAACGGTGCCCCTGAGTGTTCCCAACGCCTGCGCGTGAAGCTGCGGCAGGCAAAGAGCGGCCAGTGCCGCGAAAGTTGCGAAAGTACTTAGCTTTCTATGAGATGTATCACGCATGGAGTTCGATATGAGTTCAGCGACACTTCGAAATGCCTGTCCGTAAGACTGATCGCAATAAATCAGTTATTAGGTGCAGTCAATAACGAAACAGAAATTCAGCAATAAAAACGACCACTGTCGAGGGAACAAGCGAAACCGGGCAACCCTCGTTTTTTCAAGTGTATCGCAAGCATTTCTGGATTCCCGTAAAGGATGGTAAGGATTTGGTTTCTGTAACGTGATTTTTGACACGTTCAGTAGCGGTGAGTTGGGTCCTGTAATCTGAAAGAACGAATGAAAATCACTAAGGT
>CAZPZE010000834.1:0-3027 GCA_964590625.1 uncultured Solibacteraceae bacterium | reverse complement strand
GCGCGGCCAACTCTCACGCAGTCTCTGCCAGACGCTGCTCCATATCTTCCAGCTTTACGCCGCGCGTCTCCGGGAAGAACCGCAGCACCACGATGGCCTGCACGGCCATCATCGCCGCGAAAAAGAAAAACGGGATCGATCCCGATCGCGCGGCCAGCACAGGGAAGATGCCCGAGATGAGCGCGTTCATAATCCAGTGTGTAAAACTGCCGAGACTCTGCCCTTTGGCGCGAACCGGGTTCGGAAACACTTCACTCAGGTATACCCAGATCACCGCGCCCTGCGAGAACGAGAAGAATGCGATGAAGCCGGCGAGCAGCCAGACGAGCAGGTACTGATCGCGGTTCGCGGCGAAGATCGTCGCAACGCCGGCAAGGCAGACGGCAGTCCCGACGGCGCCCGTCAGAAGCAGCCTTCGTCTGCCGAAGCGATCGATAAAGAACATCGCGATCAGGGTAAAAAGCAGATTCGTAAATCCGATGGCGACGGCCTGTACGTCGCCGGAGACGCGGCTGAATCCCGCTCTCTCGAAGATGTCATTGAGGTAGTAAAGAATGGCATTGATTCCGGACAGTTGATTGAACATCCCGATCGCGATCGCCAGCAACACTGGCTTTCGGTTTCGCTTCTGAAACAGGCGTTCGTGTTGTCTCTCCTGCTGTGCCCGCAGGGTCCTCTCAATGTTCTCGATCTCCCGGTTCGGGTCCGTCTCGCCGATCTTCCTCAGCACAGCGGCCGCTTCTTCGCGGCGCCCAATGCCGGCCAGCCACCGCGGGCTCTCTGGAATCGCAAAGAGAGCCAGGAGGAACAGCAGCGCCGGCGCGGCCGCGACGCCCAGCTTCCATCGCCATTCGGCGTCACCGTGAACAAGCTGTGCGACCAGATAGTTCGAAAGGTACGCCGCCAGAATGCCGCCCACAACGTTGAGCTGGAATGTTCCCACCATCCGCCCGCGGCTGGCGGCCGGTGAGATTTCAGCGATATACATGGGGCCGATTACTGAAGACGCCCCAATCGCGAGGCCGCCGATAAACCGGAAGGCGATCAACGCATTCCAGTTCCAGGCGAGAGCACACCCCAAAGCGGAAACGATGTAGACGAAACCCAACCCCCGCAGGCAGGCCTTCCGGCCGTATTGGTCAGCAGGCGACGCCGCGAGGATTGAGCCCAACACGGTTCCCCAGAGAGCCATGGAAACGGTGATCCCGAGGCGGAGAGGAGTAAGCCCGTAAGTGGCCGTGAGCGCGCTGGTAGTTCCGGCGATTACCGCGGTGTCGAATCCAAACAGCAGACCGCCCAGCGAGGCCACAAGAGAACTGCGCAGAAGGTAGAAGTTGATGGACTTCATTGATGTCCGTGTCTCCCCGGGGGATCAGATGTTTTCGTCGCGGCGTTTGCACAGACTCATACGGAGACGCTTTAATGCGTGAGTGAAGTCGCGGGAAGCGGGCGATTAAAAATCCCGGATTACGCTTCCCTGATCCAGACAACCGATTCGAGTGGCCGCGGGCCTCGGACGCCCGTTTGCGGGTATGGTGTGGCGGCGCCATCGCGGTTGGTCCGCGCGTAATTCGGAACGGCGAGCAAATCGCTGCCATCGGCAAACTTACCCTTGATCGCCATGACCCCGCCTAACAGGTCCGGGCGGAATTCGGCGCTCAGCGGAGCCGCTTTGTCGAGCGCTTTGGATATGTCCTGGTCGACCTTTTCGAAGTTGTAGATCACCGGACCATATTTCAGCGCCACTTTCCCCTGGTCGGGATGCGATACCTCGCCGCTGCGGGCGCGGGATGTGATCCGCGCGTCCGGATACACCCGCTGCACCCGAAGAGGCAGCACCATCTCAACCTTGTCGCCGGTTTTCCAGGTGCGCGTGATCACCGCGTAGCCGTTCTCGATCACCGGTTTTACCGCCTCGCCATTGACGTGGATCGAAGTGACTCCATTTGCCTCGGGCGTGGGGCGATATAACTTGCTCACTCCGCGATCCGGCACGCGGAGCCGCAGGCTGAACTTCTTTGCCGTTTTGGGATTCACCGTGATCGACACATTTCCTTTCCACGGATACTCCGTGGCCTGCACCATTCCCACGTCGACGCCGCCGACATTCTCCACCGTGATGGTACTTCCGACGAACAGGTTTACATAGAGGCTATCGGGACTCTTTGTGTACATCCAGGTAGGCATCATTAACAGCGTGCGCGGGATGTTGCCCACGCAGCACGGGCAGACGTGCCAGGCATACCGGACCTTATTCTCATCGAGCGGATTATCGTAGTAATAATTCCTCGCCTCGAGATCGGTAGCGCCCAGCAGAGCGTTGTACATCGTCTCCTCAATCAGATCGACATACTTGCTTTCGTGATACGCCAGATGCATTTTCCAGTGGAAGAAGATTTCGCCGCAGCTCGAACACGCTTCGCAGTACGCCTGGTTGCTCAGAGCATAGTTGACGCCGAAACCCTCCGAGGTATCACCGCTGCCCACTCCGCCGGTGACGTAAAGCTTCTTGTTCACCAGGTTGTCCCAAAGGGATTTCACCGCGCTGTGATACTCCAGGTCATGCGTTTCCACAGCGACATCCGCCATGCCGGAATCCAGATACATAGCGCGTACCGCGTGGCCCACGACCTCATACTGCTGCACCACCGGCAGATGGCTCTGATCGTATTCGGACCGCTCGTCGAACACTGTGCCGTCCGGTCTGGTTCGCGTCACCGCCGTGGTTGAGCGGCAATCCAGCAGCCACTTCGCTGTATCGATGTACTTCTGGCCCTTGCCGCCGCCTTCCATATCATTGACGAAGCGGCCGAAGCGGACCAATCCCTGCTCCATTTGTTCATGACCGTCGTACCAGGGTTTTTTGGGCGCGGGACCGAGATTGTTGTACCAGCAATCGGCGAGTTTTTTGGCGGCGTTATACAGACGCGCGTCCTGCTTATTCGTCATCAGGTAGTGGTTGATGGCGGATTCGAGGAAGTAGCCCGCGGTGTAGCCTTCGTGGTTGCCGCGAGTCGCCGGATCCCA
>CAZPZE010000833.1:0-1605 GCA_964590625.1 uncultured Solibacteraceae bacterium | reverse complement strand
GCCGGCGCCGGCGAGCCCCATCCGCGCCATGACAAATCCGCGCATGGCGGACGTATGAATGCGATTCACCCAGAAGTAATCGCCGTTCTCGTTGATGATGAAAAACTTCGCCGGCACTTTCGCCGCGAGCCACCATTTCCATTTGGTCATGATGGGCTCAGCGGCGCAGATCATGCCGGCGTAGGCGTATACGCGCGCGCGCAGTTCGGCGGCGAGCTTGCGTCGGAGGTCAGGCGTTGCGTAATCGGCGACGTGAAAGACCCGAGTGTTTTCGTCGAGGCCGGCAGGCCGCCCGCCATAGCAGGTGACGGGATCGATCGGCATCCCCTCGCCCCAATTGGCGCGCAGGTGGGGCACGATTCCTTCGATGATGGAACGCGAGCCGCTCTCGATCAGAAGGATGCGGGTTCCCTTCGGCTCTTTCTGACTCAGGACCCACTTCATTCTTTCTCAGATTTAACACAGGCGTGTTTCCGTGAACTGGACACGCGACTTGAGCGATGCCGTGGAAGGTCATCTGGCAGCAGGGCCGAACTCTACGGCTTCAACACCTGCGCGAAGAAATCGAGCGCGCGCGGATCTCTCGACTGGCCGAGCTGCTGCATCGCGCGCTTGCGGAGATTGGGATCTTTGTTCGACTTCGCAACCTCGATAAGCGTGGGGATGCCCTCGCCATTCGGCATCTGGCTCAGGGCATTGATCGCGCGCTCTTTCACGGAGAGCTCGGGATCGCTCGCGAGCGCATTCCGGATCGCCTCGCGCGACGCCTGCGCAGCCGCGCGTTGGGCGAGCCACATCAGCGCCTGCCCGCGGACACGCGCATCTTTGTCACTCCTCGCCGCGTTGATCACGAGCGGCATTGCCTCGGGGTCTTTGCTCTCCGAGAGAGCCAGCACCACGCGATCCCGCACGTCCGGGTTACCCTCGCTCGCGAGCATCTGCTTCAGCCGCGCCACGCCGTGCGCCCCGCGCAAAGTGCCGATCGCGATCGCGACTCGCTTGCGCGTATCGATCGGCTGACTCTCGGCAGTAAGCGCGTCGAGCGCCTGATCCGCCGCGGGATCGCGATGCATCGCGATCATCGAAATCGGCGAATCGTTGCGCGACGGGCCGATCTGCGAGCGCAGCCACGCGATGCTTTCCGCTGGCGAAACATTGGTCAGCCAGTAGAAGGGAAGGCCGCCCGCGTCAAGATGGCAGTCCGGCGAGGAGCGCATGATTTCGCCAACCTGTCCATTCTCCACGCGCACGAGCACGACCAGCGCAATTTCCCCCTCCAGCCGCACCGGCGCTCCCGGAGTGCGTCCGCTGTCGTTGTAGTTGCCGTTCCGGTACCACGAGCACACATCGCCGTGCTGGCCGGGAATGATCGGTTCGGACCACCCCGCCCAGTACGGCCCGCGGCCCAGGCTCGTCAGTTCGGCGGCGACCGTTCCGTTGACCGCGCGTGTTTCGAGCCTGGTGTTTTCAATCGTGGGCTGCTGCGCCAGAAGTGCGGTGGCGAACAGCAAACAAGCAATCAGTTTCATGGTTAGTTCTCCGAAGGCCTTTCGAGGTTGTCGATCACGATGATTTCCACTTGCGCTTTTCCGGATTCGAGCTTCA
>CAZPZE010000832.1:0-39443 GCA_964590625.1 uncultured Solibacteraceae bacterium | reverse complement strand
GGAGGTCCCGTGTGTCCGAATCTCACCCGAGCTACGTCACGCACACGCTGTACGGGGGTGGGATATCTCAGGGGTAAGTCTGCAATAACAAATGAGCCAGAGGGCCGCAAACCGGGCAGGAAGCGGGCGGAAGTCGTAATCCAGACCGGCATCCATTGCAGCCAGTGCAACCGAATCGAGACCGGAGCTACACTCGGGACCGATGACACCATACTTCCGAGCAGGTGGGATTCAGATCTTCAACGCCGCGGCGCACGATGTCCTGCCATCGCTCGCGCATCATAGCGTTGACATCCTTCTCACTGATCCGCCGTACGGCATCAGTTACCGAAGCAGCTCCAAAAAAGGCGTCGCACCAACGCGCATCCAAAACGACGAGAATCTGAACGCCCTCCGCGGCGCGCTGCCCTTTATCGATGCTGCCATCAAACCCGATCGGCACGCGTATATCTTCGCCGCGCCGTCACGAATCGGCGAAGCCACGTCGGCGATCGAGCAGTACTGGCGGATTAAAAATGTGATCGTTTGGGACAAAGGGAACGCCGGATCGAAAGGCGACCTCGAAGCCGGTTATGCGATGAACTGGGAAGCCCTCATCTACGCCAATAAGGGCCGTCGCCCCCTTGCCGGCCCGCGACCGCGCGCGGTCTTCCGGTACGACTGGCAGGGCTCGCGCGACCCGGTACACCCGACGATCAAGCCAGTCGAAATTTTCCGGGGCATCATCTCGCGGTCAAGCGCAGCGGGCGAAATCCTGCTCGATCCATTCTGCGGAACCGGGCCAGCGCTGATCGCGGCCGCCGAGCTGGGCCGCCGAGCGATCGGCGTCGAGTTGGAAGAGCGCTATTGCGAAACCGCGGCGAAGCGAATCGAAGCCGCTCTTCGCCGATTCCCTGTGGCGGCGTAAATAAAGGCGGGAGCGGGTTAGTCTGCCCGATCGTCATCGGGCCCCATGAGAGGAACGATCGACTGGAGCCGGGGGCCGTCAGTTCTATCCGGTGGCCCGCTCCTCGCCTTGGTGCACCAACAGCGACTATACACTCTCTCCAGCCAGCATCGTTCGAACCAGCGTCACCGACAGCTCGGCATAATAACCTCGAATTGCTGATAATATTGACGGAATGAGAATAGTATCCGTAATTCTGCTTTCGGCGTTCCTCGCAGCAGCGCAGGACTCCCCCCGTCCGGATCAATGGCACGGCCTCACGCTCGATGTGTCCACTGCAACGGAGGCGACCGCGGCATTGGGACCAGCATCCTCCGAGAGGCCTGACAAAATCACCGTTCGGTACATCGGAAAGTGGTTTGACAAGCAAGTCCAATCGAAGGCTGTTCTCAGCCGGATGGAATTCAAATCGGTCGATGGGTTCAAATCGGTCGATCTCTACTTCAAAGAGGGAAAGTTGGTCGCCATTGATCTATCCCTGAAGGAAGCCATCAACCCGACAGCGTTGAAGAATATATATGGAGTCGAATTCGTCCCCTACGTGAGCGGCTTCGACGAAAGCTTCGCCCCGGAAGATTTTGAGCGTCACGAAGGTAAGGTCTACCCAAAAAACTACCCCTCCCTTTATTCTCTGGTCGCCGTTGCCACACGAAGCATCATAACCTCGACCGTAAGGAACGATAGCTTCGGCGCGATCATGAAGGACAGCTTCAAAATCCGTGACGGGGCCGGCGGCGGCTTCCCCGGCAAGGTCACCGACGTAATGCTGCTCAGCCGGAAGATGGAAGATCACAAGGGCGCCGATTTACTCAAATAGCGGCGTTCACTTTTTACGTGGCAGATGCTCCAGCCGCCGATCCAGCGCAGCCACGGCCTCGCTGAATTCCGCCTCCGCGCCCGCAATGTGGCCGTGCCGCCGCCAGAGCTTCAGTATGTCCAGCAGCCATAGCGGAATATACTTTTCCCCCGCCATCCTGACAGCCAGATCTCGGAATGTTTCCCGCGTAACCGAACTGCTTCCCTGCTGACGAACAACAGCTTCCAGTTCAGCCTGCGTCCTCTTCGCCAGCGCGATGAACTCAGCCTCGCTGGATCGCGCCCTACCGCTCTCCTCAATCGCCCGATTGATCGCCTCCTTGTCTTCAAGCGATTCCGCCAGCGCCTGCAGGTGAATCAACACAGCCAGGCTCGGGATGACCTTGTCAGACTCGTAGCGGCTGATCACAGTTTTCCCCACGCCGAGCTGCTTACCGAAGCTCTCTTGCGTCTCCCCGCGGCGCGCTCGAATTCTCGAAATTATCGACCCTAGTTTTCGCACAAAGGCACGCCCTGTTATGTGCGTTGCTTGACGCAACGCGAGTTGCATGGTACAACTTCCTGTAAAGGAAGCTGATGACGAAATTGCAGCCTAGCACGCTGAGGGAGTTCAAGATAGAGCTCCTCCGCCGCGACCTAAATCAGGTCACCCTCGCCCGCACGCTTAAAGTTACTCCCCGTTGGATTCGTCACATGTTATCGGGGAAGTATCCGGCCCGCGACACTTGGCGTCGATTGCGCGACGAGTTCGGATTCCCTCCCGAAGCGTTACCAAAGATCGATTCTGCCCGACCTGCTGCACGTGGGTCCATTAAAACCTCCCGGAAAGATTTGAAGGTGTCGAATGCGTGATCTTAAAACCGACCTCTATCTAACCGTTCATCAGTCCTCGAAATCTGTCGAGCAGATCGCCGACGCGATCGGCGTCTCGGCCTCATATCTGTATCGGGCCTGCCTCGAAGGTGAATCCGGCTGCCGGTTCCCCCTCGAACTGCTGCTACCGCTCATGCAGGCCACCGGCGACTACCGTCTGCTCGACCATCTCAACGCGCGATCCGAACGCATCACGGTGAAGATTCCGCGCGTTTCCAGGCTCAAGAAAAAAGACCCGCGGGTGGTTAACGAAATTTCGCAGCACTTCAACGATGCGATGGCCGACGTCCTGAAATTTTTCGAAAAGCCGGATCGCGCCGCGGTGCCGGAGATCGCCGACAAGCTCCACCGTCATCTCTGCGAAGTCGCCAGCCTCAGCCGCACGGTGAAGAACTTTCACCAGAAGGAGCTCTTCTGATGCAGGCCGTTGGACGCGCGCTCTTCGTGATCGACAAGACGCGGCAGGTGGGCCGCATGACCGTAGCGCTCCTGGGTGACGCGCCGGGGTGGGACAAGTCGAGCGCCTCGCGCTACCTCAAATATCTCGCTGATCAGGGCTGGCTGGAGAACGTCCGCGATAACGGCGCGCCGGTCTACGTTCTTGGCCCGAAGGTTCTGAATCTGGTTCCGGATATGTCGCTATGACGAGTACAGGGCTTTACCGCAGGCGCGGATAAGCCTTTTGTTTTCAGTTAAACGATCACTTGAAAGTAAAGGGCCTTATCGAATGAAAAAAACAACAAACGCACTCGAAATCGCTGGAGATAACATCGCGGCAACGCCGCCAGCCGGCTCTACCTCGGCATTTGAGCTGGGCATTGGGGTTGGCATCGCGCGCGCTCTACATGTCGTCCGCGCGATTACCGAAGTCGGCCAGGCACGCGAGATCAAGAAGATCAAGGAAAGCGGGGCATATAAGCAGACAGGCCTCGATTGGAAGAAGTTCTGTCCGCTCCATCTCGGAGTCTCACACGTCACAGCGGACGCCGCTATCGCCAACCTGAGCACTCTCGGCGAGAACTTTTTCGCAGTGAACAAATTCGTGCCGATCTCGCCGGGCACTTTCGGACTCATCGAAGGCAAGGTCGATTCCGATGGCATGGAAATCGACGGCGAAAAGGTCCCCTTCACCGCGGCCAACGCCCCGCGCATCAAGCGCGCGATCGAAGCCATCCGCAAAGAGGCCAAAGCTGCTCAGGAGCACGCCGCCGACGCCGAGAACAAAGCGAAGATCGCCACCGCCGAACGCGACAACGCGAAGAAGGGCGCTGCCGAGGCCCGCCGCAAGCTCGCCGAGCTGATGAACCCCACCGCGTTCGCCGATGCCGACGAAGATCACAAGGCGATGCTGAATGTCCAGTCGCGCGTTGACGCCGCGATGGTGATGCTCGCTCGGCTGAAGGGTCGTACCCTCTCCGAAGACAACCAGCGCCGCTACGTGGGCCTCGTGAAGTATCTCCACTGCGAGCTGCTCCGCGCGATCGATGACGCCATGGTTCCGTACGCAACGATCTTCGATCAGCACGATCCGAGCATCGGCCTCTACCTCGATTCGCAGGCCGATCACGGCACAAACCTCGTCGAGGAGCACGTCATCGTCGGGGGCCGCAAGTGACCGCGGTCGGTCCAGCCAAACACAAGTGCGCGGTGCCGAGATGTCAGAAGCAGATCCTCGATCGCTTTCTGATGTGCCCACTGCATTGGTTCAAGGTGCCTCAGCACATCGCCACGGCCATCTACGCCGAGTACTTCAGCGGAATCCGCAAGGGAACACATCCGACGCGCGAATACGCCGCACTCGTTCAGCAAGCCCTGGAGCACATCGCCTCACTCAAGAAGGGAGAACAGGTCCGCCTTGTCTGAACTTCCCGCCGCCGAAGTCCGCAACCTTGCCGCGCGCCTTGCAACCCTGCAGGGCCGCGAGCAATCTGCCGCTCGGCGAGAATTCATCCAGCTCTACAACTGCTCCGCGAGCACGCTGAGCCGCGAGTTACACAAGATCGGCCATCGCCAGCGCACGCGCTGCGATCGCGGCACGCGCCGCACGGGCCACACCGACGAGCAGCTCGCCCAGATCGCGGCTATCCAGGCCAGCTCCATCTCGCTTCGCAAAGGCATCGTGATGCCCGCCGCCACCGCCATCGAGATCGCGGAAAAGAACGGCATCGCCAGCGGTGTTTCTCCCAACACGTACAACGCGTGGCTGCGGCAGCAATCCGGCTCTCGCCGCGATCAAACCGCCGCCACGCCGCACGTGGAACTCCGCTCCCTCGGCCCCAATCACGTCCACCAGGTGGATTTCTCCCTCGCCATCAACTGGAAGGTCGCGAACAATAAGCCCGTCTATGAGCACCTGGTCTACAAGAACAAGCTCCCCGCCGAAGGCGTGCCGCGCATCTGGCGCTTGATCGTTGTCGATCACGCCACTGGCGCATTCCACGCGCACTACTCCGTCTCAGCCGGTGAAACTGTTCAGGCACTGCTCGAAGGGCTCTACTACGCCTGGTCCGAGAAGAAACTCAACGGCGAATCCATCGTGCGCCGGCACCCGTTCCGCGGCGTGCCGAAGATCCTTATGGCGGATCGGGGCAGCACTACGAAGTCGGGCATCACCGTCGCGCTGCTGAACCGGCTCGGCGTCGAACTGAATATCTGCGAAGGCGCGCGAAGCAAAGGCGCTGTCGAAGTGGCTCACCGCATCTGGGAAGAACACTTCGAGACGCGCATGCGTCTCCACCCGCCACAGTCGATCGAGCAGCTCAACGATTGGGCCGTACAGTTCGCGGCGCACTACTGCGCGACGGAGCGCCATTCACGCCACGGCTCGGAGCGCTCCACGTTGTGGGCGTGGCACATCAACCGGAAGCCGGAAACACAGCTCCGCGAGCTCCGCTGCAGCTTCGAGACTTTCAAATCCATCGCCCTCACCGACCCGCAGAAATGCAAGGTGGGCGGCTCCCGCATCGTTCGCTTCAAAACGATGAAGTACCGCGTGCCCGAATGCATCCTGCCAAACACTTACGTGGACGTCCAGTACTCACCGTTCACGTTCCCCGAAATTCAGGTGCGCGCGTACGGTGATGTGAATGGCGAAACATGGCTCTGCTCGCCTGTCGAAGTCGATGAATACGGATTCGCGGAACACGCCGCCATCATCGGCGAGCAGTATAAAGCGCCGAAGACAACGCAGGCCGCGAAGTTCGCCAGGGACGCGCAGCGGAGCGCCGGCGAAATGGTGGAAGGGCGCAAGATCGAAGCCTTCGGATACCACCTCGAACGCACGCCTGAGATCGGCGTGCCGTCGCAGGGCGTTGAGCTGACTGTCGAAGAGCAGCGCCCCATGGTTCACACGCGCATCAAAGCGCGTTCCGTCGTGATCGAAATGCTTGGCCGGCCTCTCACGAAGCCGGAAGCAGATCACGTCAATCGGGTTTTTGGCGAAGCGGTCACCGAAGCCGAGATATCGGCCGTGGTGAGCGAGATCCAGCGCGGGATCGGCGCGCGGGTCATCGCATTTGCGTCCGGTCAGAAGTAGTTGGAAAAGGGGGAAGTGATTTGAACGATTGGTTGATAGTTTCCGCGATCGGATGGCTGCTGGCCATTCCCCTCGCTCTGGCCGCGTGGTTCAGCCCGCGCTGCCTTCTCTGGCTCAAGCGCCGCCTCGTGGCGCGCGCCGACGGTCTCGTCGCGGGCAACGCCGCCTATCGCGTCGCGCACCGCGCCGCGATGGAAGGCGAGGAATACCGCATGGAACTGCGCCGCCGTTTGCCCGCGATCTGTGCCGATCACGTCGAGGAGACGGTAGCTCTGGAGGGTGGTCGATGACGGAGAAACCCGCTCCCCGCATCACGCTGAAGGACGCTATCCAGCGCGCCGGGGTCTCGCAAAACCAGTTCGCGCGTCTGGTTCACATCCACAAGACGACGATGATCCGCCTGGTGACTCACGGCGTCTGGCCTGTTCGCATTCCTCGGCAGAACATCAAGGCCGCGTGCGCTCAGTATCTGGCATCGCAGGGAATTGAACCCTGCAACATCATCTGGCCCGGTGAAGAGGACCACAAACCCATCAACACGATGAAAGAGGGAATCGAACTTATGTCGCTCGACAAGAACGTCCTGCAACACTTCGGCCTGAACCAAAACCCTTTCAGCAATGACGTCGAGGAAGAAGAAGACGTCATGCGGTTCCGCGGCTACGAGAGCATCGAAGACGCGATACGCGAGACCATCCAGCAGCGCGGGTTCCTCGCGGTCATCGCCGAATCGGGCTCTGGCAAGACCACCATCTGGGACGGCATCGAAGCCGAAGTCGCCGGCAGAGGCGACACCATCATCTGCAAGCCCATGATGAAGGGCAAGGATCACATGACGCCCGAGCACATTGCCCGGGCGCTGATCCACGATCTTGGAGGCGGCGAAAAAGTTCGCCCTAACGCGGAGGACCGCGGGCGCCAGCTCTCGCAGTTGCTGCGTGGCATTCGCGAAGGAGCCGCTGATCGCAAAGCCGTGCTCTACATCGATGATGCTCACTTCATCACGCAGAGCGTGCTGCGCCAGTTGAAGACTTTCTTCGAGGAGAAGATCGGCCGATTCCGGCTGCTCGCCATCATCCTCGTCGGCCTGCCGATGCTCAAAAACAAGCTGACCGAATTCCCGGAGATCGGCAACCGCATCCGGCTTGTCGAAGTGCCGCCCGTGCCCGTGAAGGAATACCTCGAATTCAAGCTCTGCCGCGTCGGCAGCGTGATCGATCGCGTGTTCACAGAGGACGGCCTGCAGGCGTTTCTCGATCGCTTCCGCAATTCGCGCCGGCCGCCGCTCGGACGCCCGCTCGTGATTAACGCTATGTGCATCCGCGCGATGGTGCGTCTCGTGAACAACGGCGCGGCCGCGGGCGAGCGCATCACGCGCGAGATCGTCGATCAGGTCCCCGGCGAAGGCTCAGGGAGGATCGCCGCGTGAGAGAGGCCCACATTGGTTACCCAGTAGCGATCGTCTTGTCGATCGCCCAGTTCGATTTCTTCGAGCAGGAAATTGAAAAGCATGCGGCATTGGGCGACTGCCGGATGGACGGTCGGCGATTGACCTTCGATGACTACGAAGGCGCGAATGCCACGCTGCAGTCCCTCGCGTACAAGAGCACGCCTACCACCCGCGCTTATATCACTCGGGAGTCAGTCGCCAATCGTCTCAATGCGGCGATCGTTCAGGCGCATTCAGGGAGGGCTGCGTGAAGCTTCTCGACGTCCATCTTGAAATCAGCACCGGCTTCCAAATGTCGCCGGTGAGCGAGGAACTCTCCACGTATGACTGGCTGAACGATGTCTTCCGGATGGTCGGCTGCGACATGCCCGCGCTCCACGGCGTCACCGCGGAAGAGGCTGTACCCGATCTGGAGCGCGGCGTTCTGAATCTGAAAGGTCTGGAACTGACGATCTTACAGGCCTATTCGCAGCAAGCCTATGACCGTGCGAATACATTCCTTTCGCGTTTGCTCGACGACTGCAAAGACCATCCGAAAGCGAGGCTCTGTGTCCAGAACTAGTACCGTCATCGAAAACCTCCAGCAGTTCGATAACGCCCTCCGCGAGATCGCGAAGCTCGACGCGCGGATCGGCGTCTTCGAGTTCCAGCGCCGGGAAGCCATCATCGCCGCGGAGAGCAAGTTCAAGACTGAGGTCTCGACCATGGCCGCTAATCGCCAGCTCATGATCGAGCAGCTCGAAACGTACTACCGCGCCAACCGCGCTGAACTCGAAAAGAAGGGGAAGAAGTTCGTCACCCTGCAGTTCGGCAAGGCCGGCATCCGGCGCGGCGCTCCCTCGATCCGCTTTCTGAAGTCGTGGAAGCTGGACGCCGTCATCAAGGCGCTGAAGGACGCCGGCCGAGCCGCCTTCGTTCGACAGCGCGAGGAGGTCGATAAGCCCGCGGTCAAATCGGCGAAGCTCAGCGCCGAGGAACTAGCGGAGTTCGGGCTCCGGATTCATCGGCGCGATGAGTTCTGGTTCGAGACGTTTCCCCAGGCGACCGCAGTCACGCTGCCGGAGAAAGGCGAGTAGGTGCTTCATGCCTGGACCGAACAAATTGCGGAAAACCGATGGCGCGCGGTCGCCGCGCTGTGGGAGCCCATGCCGGGCGGCCGCGCCGCGGTGCGCCGCTCGACGATCGTTGCGTCTCACTATGCCGCCCTCGACGAACTGGAGCTTCTATGCGTCGTAATGCGATGGCGGGCGCACGAGTGGGCGAAAGCGCGCAGCTCGATGCAACGGATCGGCTCATGCAGTACTGCGGGGACGACGGCGTGATCGCTCACGGGGCCGGACTCACCCTCGCCGCGAATCCCTTCTCACAGGAGCGGCATCTCGGCTGGGCCTGGGAGACGGGCTGGAAGGAGGCCGCGTTTGTTTCACAGAGCGCTCAAACTGGGCCGCGGTAACTATCTCACTGCCTCAGACTACAACCCTCTTCGCAAGAGGCCAGCGGGGCGCGAGACGGATTCGCAGCAGTTGGCCCGGCCGGAAGATCCCACGTCGCTTGGCGTGGATTACATCGTGCGGGCCTGCGAGCTGAGGCGGCAGCGAAAGATCGGCGTCGTGCTTGTGGAAGCCGGTCAGTACTGGATCGGGTGCGAAGCCGATCCATGGGGAACCAAAGAACCGATCTCCTGCGAGGCGCTCCGCGCGCTGATCGACGAGATCGACGCGAGAAAGGAAGAAGCGGCATGAACGGAACGACCTGCACCCACCTGGAAAAGTCCGGCTGCCTCATCGATTACATGGCGCACACGAAGTGCGGCGAGACGGTGAGCACCCGCCTGATCGCCAACGGCCGCCCCACCTGCGCGCATTGCTACGAGATCTACTTCCGCGATCTGATGGCCCTTCATGCTGCAGCCGTGGCTTCGGGAGTTGTGCGTGCCACGAAGTAAGCTCGGCGAACTCATCGACACACCGCTGCTCCGCGCGATCTTCGCCTGTGCCAGGGAGAACGGCTGTGATAACGAGGGGTTGCACGAGGCGATCGAGGCGGGCTTCGGAAAACAATCGCTGAGGGATCTCACTCACGCCGAGGCTTATGCGCTGCTCGACGGCCTGCGGGGCGGGAAACCAAGCGCGCACTACAAGCCCAATCTCTGGCGCCGCCAAGCGCAGGGGAAACACGGACGGCGCGATTACGACGCCACTTCAGATGCGATCTATCCGGTCCGCGAGCCCGAGCGGCAGCTCCTCCGCGATGCCGCCGCAGTCCGGAATTGGGACGACGTCCAGCTCGGCCGATTCATCCAGCGCCAGATCGGCAAGCCCACAGTCACGACCATGGCCGAATTCAACAAAGTGTTCTGGCCGTTGAAGTCGATGAACCGGCGTGAAGGGAGATACCGATGAAGGAAAAGACCCGCACCGAACTCGCCGAGCAAATCGCCGAAGATCAGGCCCGTATCTCCGAACTACGGGGAACGGCTGTTGACTGGCAGAAGCAGTTTCACCAGTTGCAGTCGCTTTGCATCCAGCGGGGTCTAAAAGTGGGCTATGGCGAGAGAGGGGAAGTGACGCTGTCATGAGCCCGTTTGCCCGCACCTATGAAGAACTGGAGCGCGAGGCCATTCAGATCGACGGGCGATTCACCACAGAGGATCGCGAGCGGATCGAGGCCGCGCAGTGGGCGGCGGGTCGCCGCCGTCAGCAGGGCGTCCTCGCTCACAGCTCGCCGCTGGCAGCGGAACGCGCGAAACGCGATCGTGAGGGCGGCCGGTGAACGGCTGGCTCCAACCCTGCGAAGCATGTCATGAGCGTGTGGCCGTCGTCGCGTGTACGCGCATCATGAAGCGGTATGTTCTCTGCCGAACGGATGAGCTGAAGCACGGCGATTTCACTTGCCGCCTGCAGGAAGACGGGCCGCGGCGGGGCTCGACGTGCCAGGTGGAAGCGATCGAGACCGAAGACAGCATCCACTTCCGGATCACCCTGGTAATCCGGCGACGTGATCCTCTGCAACTCTATTCCCGGAAGCGGATTGAGCGTGTGGCGCACTCTCTGCTGCGGCGCGCAGTTGACGTCCCCTGCGAACGCGCACTCTGCGATTTGTGCGCCCAGGACCCCGGCGAACCGGCTCGCCTGTGCCCTGAACATTACCTCGGCCGGGAGATCGGAGTTCTATGAGTCCTGAAAGCAGCAATTTACAGGGAAATGAATGCGATTCAGCCGAATTCGAGCGGATCGCGTGTTATCGTCGTCAAATTAACAAGCTTCACGCCACCATCTGGGTGCTCCTCGGCTGCTGGATGGTGAGCAATGGGTTTTTCATTGGATGGATACTCGTCCACAGCCGGAACAGCTAAAGCTGAACCTCGTCCTTCCACTGGACGATACGATCGACACCTTCCACGCGGCGCGCATCGCCAAGGTCACCGAACCGACGATGCGCCGCTGGTGCGAGGGAGGCCGCGTTCGTGCGTGGAAACCCGGTGGACGCTGGCGCGTCTGTCGGAAATCGCTGTATGCTTTGATCGAGGCGAGCCGGAACATTCCGGTCGCCGAAGCCGTTTGACTCCCCCTTAAAATAATTTCGCGCGAAACGCGCAGAACGCGCATCGCGGCATCGCCTAATTTTTCCAATTCAGCCACGATAGTCCTGTTCAAGTCTGCGCTACCCCCGCAGGTGGTGAAGGCCGGTGCCGCGACGCTGAAAGCCATGTGTCTCGCGTCACCGGCCTTCCGACAAAACGAAAGGACACCGTGGCCCCGCAGGAACTCATCCTCGCCCTCCAGAAGTTTCGTGACAGGATCACCGCGAAACCCGAAGACGATCGCACGAAGCGCGAAAACCTGATCGTCGAAATGTGCCAGGCGCTTGAAGAGCAGGTCCGGCGATATGACGTCCACGGACCCGCCGCCGCAACGCGCCAGACCGACGATTCAGTGTCGAGCATCCTCCGCGTGTACAACGAGGTCAACCGCGAGCACGATCTCGTGGACGCGGATATCAGCCTCGCGGCCGCCATCCGGAAAGGAAAGGGGAATGGGTCTCGATGAGCTCGATTCACTCAGCAAAAGTTATGGTTTCGCCAATGCGCTCCTCATCTTCGCCGTTCTCGGGCTGCTCTACGCAATCCGGGTCCTCTATCGGGAGAACAGAACCCTCCATGAACGCCTCGAACAGCTTTCTTACGAGCGCGCCAAGGCGCTTGAGTCCGTTCTCGCCGACGAGGCTGACGCGGGCGCTGGAGCTCCGCGTTCGCGAGTGGATACTGGCCCGTCGCTGCCAGCGCGTTCGCCGGGCACTGGTGCTTGAGGCCAGCCAACTCGAAATCGAAAGGCTCCGGCGCGCGCGCACTGCCTGAATCTTCATGGCCTACGATTCCAAAGCGCAGGAATTCGCATACAGCTTTTACGCCCGCGGGCTTTCGCGGGAAAAGGCCGTGCGCGAGATCCGGAAAGTTTACGCCGGCTTCTCCGGTTCCACCTGGGACGAATGGGAGACCAAGCTCGGCTGGAAGCAACGTCGCGCCCTGGCCGACGCGAAGCTCCGCGAGTTCGAGGATTCCTGCCGCGACCTGAACCGCACGCTCCTCCTGGAGTTAGGTGAGATCCGAAGCGGTCTCTTCAAAACCATCGTGGATGGCAAGGCCGACGCGCAAACCTATTACGCCTACCTTCGCCTCGCGAAGCAGACGCATGAAATCAGCGCCGCCCACTTCGCCGGCCGGGACAACGATCGCGTCGCGGTCAAGGTGCTCGATGACGCGGTCCAGCTCCTGCTGCTGGAGCTGCGCGGTATTCCGGGGCTGATGCGCCCGCTCGAAGAGAACGCCGCCGCAGTCGGCGCTGCCGTCGCTGAAGTCGTGGAGAAATTCGGTCAGGAATGAGCAAGCCAAAGTCCATCCGTCGAACTCAGCTCACGCCTGAACAGGTGGCGCAGCGCGCCGAGCGTCTGGTCTCGGGCGGCGTCAAGCTTACGAAGGCTGAACGCGTCAAGCGCGCCAAAACCGACTTCCAGTTTTTCTGTAGCTATTACCTCGCGCCCTATTTCAGCGCCGAGCCTGCCAGTTTCCATCGCGAAGTCATCGAAATGATGATGATGCACGATCGAGGCGCATTCGCCGCGCCTCGCGAACACGCGAAATCGACCAACGTGAGCTTTGCGTTTCCGCTCCACCAGATCTGCTGCGGGGAGCGGCATTTCGTTGTCATCTTCCGCGAATCAGATGGGATCGCCCAGCAGAACGTCGATGACATTCGCCAGGAGCTGGAAGAAAACGAGCTTATCCGGGAGGACTTCGGCGATCTCGTAGGGAGCCGGAAGTGGGCGGGCGCTGAGTTCGTCACCTCGAACAAGGTGAAGGTCCTGGGCCGCGGGCGCGGGTCTGCTGCCCGCGGCCTCCGCTACAAACAGTGGCGGCCTGATCTCGTCATCCTCGACGACATCGAAGACGACGAGCTGGTCGAATCGAAGGAGCGCCGCGACAAGCTGGAACGCTGGCTGAAGCGCGTGGTCTCGAACATCGTCGCGCCGAGCGGGAAGCTCTTCGTTATCGGCACGATCCTGCATCACGATTCCGTGTTGACCCGCCTGTTGAAGCAGACGGAGGTCTACTTCACGCGGATCTGGCGGGCCATCCTCGAAGATGGGAAGCCGCTCTGGCCGGCGCGGTGGCCGCTGGCTCGCCTGGAGGCCAAGAAAAAGGAAATCGGAACTCGGGATTTCAATACCGAGTTCATGAACGACCCGGCGAACGAAGAGGATCAGATCTTCCCGCCGAGTTTCTGGAAGTACTTCCGTGATGAGGACGTCGCCGGAAAGATCGACGTTGCGGGCGCGATCGATCCAGCGATCGGGCTGAAGGCGAAGAACGACGATACCGGCATCGCCGTCGTTGGAAGCCGCGGCGGGAATTATTACATCCTCGGCGTCTCCCTGAAGAAGCTCAAGATCCAGCAGCAGGTGGAGGCCGTTGCCGCCACATGCAGACAGTGGCCGGGGATGTTCCGCTTCGCCATCGAGACCGTCGCATACCAGTCGGCGCTGAAGCAGCTTCTCGACGAGAAGAGCCAGCAGGATCATCTCCAGCTCCCGATCGTCGCGGCCGAGGACCTCAGCTCCGACAAGATCAAGCGCATTTCGACGCTCGCACCGCTCTTCGAGCAGGGCCTCATCTACTGGCCGTCCGCGAGTTCGTCCTATTGGACGCCCGACATCGAGAAGTGCAAGGAGCAGTTCGAGGCGCTGGGTTGCTCGACTGATTCCCACGACGACGGGCCGGATTGCATCGAGCGCGCGATCCGCCTCTTCCGCGGCCGCAGTGCACGGAAAGGGAGCGTGAAACTCCTTTGAGCAAAAACGGACAGGTTTACCTCCTCGATTCCGGCTCAGGCCAGATCTGTAAAGTAAACGGCGACCTGCTGCTGGGCGGGATGGCGGCATCGGCGGAACACTTCGAGATCAGGAAGGCCGTTGATGATCCATCAATCGGCAGCAAGCGTCTGCGCGACAAGTACGGCATCACGCTGGATGGCGTAGTTTGCGCCTCGCGGCCGTTCGACTTCTCGCTCTACGCATACGCTTCCACGCTGAACACGTATCACGGGCGTTGCATCGGACAGAAGGCTGAGGACATCGCCGGAGCTCCCTGGCGAATCACCGGTGATGGCGACGATGCCGCGCGGCAGGAACTCGTGGACTTTTTCGACGGGTTCTATGAGGGGGCCAGCTTCACAGAGGGCTCGACCAACGTCTGGACCGACTACGAGGCGATTGGGAACGGTTTCCTTGAAGTGATTCCAGATCGGCGCGGCGTTGCCGCTGCGGGCGCGCACATTCCTTCGACCGAAATGTGGGTTCGTCTGGACGATCTCGGGTTTGTTCAGCAGAAGAATGGGATCTTCCAGCATTTCCGCAAGTACGGGCTCGACAAATCCGTGTATGCCGAGCTGAAAAAGAAGAATGCGAATGATCCCCTCCTCGCCGACGACATCACGTCCGTTTGGCACTTCAAGCGCTACTTCCCGTTTTCGCCGTACTACGGCATCCCGTCCATCATGCCGGCGTGGAACCGTATGGCGCTCGCGGTCCTCGAATGCGAGTACAACCTCGCCTTCTTCAATAACAACGCGATTCCCGATTATGCGGTGATCCTCGAAGGAACGTGGGAAGAGGACTCTGAGCAGAAAATTACCGAGTATTTCAAGCGCCACCTGAAGGGGAAGGCTCACAAGACGCTGGCGATCCGCACGCCGGATGGCGGGAAGATCACCTTCCAGCAGCTCACGGGAGACAACGCGAAAGAGGGATCGTTCCGGTTGCTCCGCCAGGACTGCCGCGATGAAGTGCTGCACGCGCACGGCGTGCCTCCACAGAAAGTCGGCATCTCGCAACCCGGCCGACTCGGCACAAGTAACGACGAGCAGAACCAGAACTACAAAAACTCGATCGTCACTCCCGGCCGCACGAAGCTGCTCACGCCCTTCAAGCGCATCCTGAAGGAACGCTTTCCCGACAGTAAGTTCGCGCTTGAGTTCGAGCCGTACGACACGGATGACGTGCAGGTGAACGCCGAAGTTGATAACACCTACCTCCGCGCGCAGGTGCTTACGCCGGCTCAGGTGCAACAGAAACGGTTCCCCGATCTCCCGTTCCGCCCAGGAAGTGATCAGGTGCTCCCGCTTACCAGCGCGGGAACGATGCCAGACGCGACGGCGCTGGGCGATCTTCAGAAGAAGGTCCGGAAGGCTCTTCGGGAGGCGAAACAGTGACAGCGCTCCGCGCCGCCTGGAACGATCTGTCGAGAGCGATCCGTAAGAGCAACGCTCCGCGGCGCTTCGATCGCGCCGTAGCGATGCAGCCACTGCTCGAAGAAATGGACGTCTATTGGGGCGATGGCATCGACGCGCTTTTCTCGTACCTCTCGAAGCATGACGGATGGGCGAAGATCCAGCGCCACGTGCAGACGGATCTGGCGAACCGCAAATTCGAGAAGGCTCTGGCGCCCGAAGACAAACAGTTCCTCGCCAACCTGCTGGCGAATTTCAGCTACTTCGACGATGTCGACAAAGAGGCCAAAACCATCATCGAAGGCACGTCGATCGACACGTTTGAATCCGCCGCGAAGTTTGCGCTGGGACAGATCGGCGTCGGCTCTCCGGATTTCGAGCTGAAGAATGACGCGATCCGCGAGAAGCTGCTCGATCGCACGGATGCGGCGATCTTCGCGACGCGCAGCCACATCGATTCTATTTTCGGCACAATCGTCGATCAGTTCTATGAGCTGGGCCAGCATCCCTACAGCTCGGACTTCGTTGATCAGCTCCGGAGCGACCTCGGCGTCAAGACGGACTTCGAAGCGAAACGCTTCGCCCTGACCGAAACCGGCATCGCGTCCGAGCTGGCGCAGGTGGAGACCTACCGGCGCAATGGCGTTCAGGAGAAGCGCTGGAACATCACGGGCATCAATACGCGGCCGTCGCACGCGGAGCTATCGGGCGCGGAGATCGATATTGCAGACAAGTTCGACGTCGGCGGATCGCCCGCGGACCATCCGCTTGATCCGACCCTGCCGGCTGATGAGCTGGTGAATTGTCACTGCTGGGTCTCACCGGTAGTCAGCGATGATTTCCAGCTCGATCCGAGCAATATCTGGGAGGGTGAGTGACGTCGATCAGCGTTGTGCTGTGTTGCAACGATCGCAACGGCGATTTCGAGGGCTGCGTTTCCGCGGTGAAGGTCGGGAAGTGCCTCGATCTCGACGCGATCTCCCTTGATCGGCCTCCTCGGATCGGCTTCGTCCATTTCAGCGGGCTGACGCGCATCGTGCGCATCTCCGGCCGAGCGTTCCCGATCACGGGCTACTCGCATTGCCAGCCCGCACTGACGGCGGACACGGTCTGGATGGAACCGGCGATCGTAGCCGAGCTGCTGAACTTTCTGAAGTCGAAGGGAACCTTTTCGGCGGACGGCGGCGAGGTCTGGGCGGGCGAGATATGGGATCGCGAGGGCGGCGCATTTACCGCCTGCGAATTGGAAGGGAAGGCATGACCAACACTGAACTCATCACTTTTCTGGCGGCGGGAGATTTTTCCGACGAGCAGGCTTATAACCTTCTCACCGCGGATATCTTCGATTCAACGTCGCCAGGCCAGCTCGTCCGCGCGCAGGCAACGATCCGGTACTTCGAACTGGAATTGCGCCAGAGCGCGTTCCCTGCGTTGCGGTTTCTGAACGGCGCTGGCCGCGCGGACGGGAAACACGTCGCATGGTTGGTCGAAACCGACTTCGCCGATGAGGACGCCGTTGAGCTGCTCAGCTCTGAGCTTCTTCCGTTTCTCGGGCCGGGACAGATTGCGGCCGAGCAGGGCACGATCTCCTACTTCCAGGGGAAGCTCCGGGAGGTAGTTTTCCCGGCGATCCGCGCCGCCAAGTCGTCTAGAACAAAATCAACCGCGGATGTTCCCGGAACAAACGCCCCTGAAAACGTTTCGGATGCCGCCGCGCCCAAGGACAGCCCGGAGGTGGTCCAAAACCGTTTGGACCGGCTTTCTGCCCCGGAGGCGGGCGAATAAATGGCCGATCGCAAGGAATGGCGGATCGCCAAAGTCCACGTCACCAAGTTTTCCGAGGAACTCGGGATCATTTGGGGCTGGGCATCCGTCGCCGACATCACCGATCTGGATGGCGACGAGATCCCCCAGGACGAGTTGGTTCCCGCCGTTTACAAGTTCATGGAGGACTATCACGCAAATGCCTCTATGGTCGATGAAAACCACGATTACGAACCAGCCGATGCGGTGATCGTGGAGTCCACGCTCCAGTTCATCGCATGTACAGTCCGCTGGTTCATCGGCGTGAAGCTGCTCAGCCAGGATCTTCGCGATGCCGCGAAGAGCGGCGAAATCAGCGGATTCTCGATCGGCGGCTATGCAACGCCTCTGGAGGAGGCATAGATGGCGAAGCTTACGGAGCTCAACATCAACGCGATCTCGATTGTTCGGGGTGACGACGTTCAACCGGCGAACCCCGGCGCAGTGGCCTTGGTCTACAAGGCGCATCCCAAACCAAAGGAGAAAGAAGCAGTGAAACCACTACCGACACCGGGCACGGCGCCAGTGAACAAGAAATCGCGCGCCGCCGCCATCGTCAAAGCCGTCAGGGAGGCCGTCCAGAAGGCGACCACCACGAGCACGTACAGTTCGACGTCGACATACGACTCGACGTCAACCACCACCACGGATGAGGACCAGCCGGGCGATAACGATCAGCCGATCGTCGTCGTGGTACAGGACTCGGTCGAAAAGACCGTGGCGACCGACCCCGCGCCGGCTGAGCCGCCCGCGAATGACGACGCCGAAGTCATCACGAAGGCCGTTAAGGACGCGCTCGCTCCGGTTCAGGAAGCGATCACGAAGATGGGCGATCGCGTGGCGGTGATCGAAAAGCAGTCCACCGGTTCACGCCGGATCGACAAATCAATTGCCACGGGAGGTGTGGAAGTGCGCGAGAGCCAGTACGGCGAATTTAGCCAGTTCCTGAAGAACCATTACGGCCTCACTGCCGGCCAGAAGCTGACGAAGACCACGCTCAGCTCCGCTGGATGGAGCTACGGCCTCAGCTACGCGGAAGCCGGCGCATTCATCGACTACGTCGTCGACCAGTCCGTCGTGCTGAAGCAGTGCCGCACGGTCAAGATGCCGAACGTCAAGTACAACATTGACAAAATCGGCCTGACCGGCAACGTGCTGGTGAAGGCGACGCCTGGCACCGATCCGGGCGACACAGTCACCGTCGCCACTCCGACACAGGTGCAGCTCTCCGCGTCCGAAGTGATCGCCATCGTCTCAATCGGCGATGACACGCTCGAAGACAACATCGAGGGTGATCAGCTCGTTCAGCACATCCTCGGGATGATCGGCCGGACCGCGGCGAATCAGCTCGAAGGCGCGGCGATGATGGGCGACACCGGCACGGCCGATACGGGCATCCTCGATCGCTGGGACGGCTGGAACAAGCTCGCCCGTGCCGCTGGGGCGCATGTGATCGAAGGCATGGGCGACACCGACCGCAAGTGGCCTGGCACTGACCCGGTGGGCTGGAAGATGACGAAGCTGCTGAAGGCGCTGCCTTCGAAATACCGGAATGATCCGGCGATGCTTCGGCTCATCATCAACACGGATCTCTATCTCGACTACACCGATGCGATCGCAACCCTGAACTACACGGATGCGTTCAAGTCCGTGGCCGGGGTGAACGATCTGCCGATCCGCGGCGTGCCGAACATGAAGATGCCGTTGCTCCCCACGACGATCAACTTCACCTATTCGTCCACGCCCTACACGGACGGGACGTTCGTCATGCTGACGAACGTGATGAACCTGATCTTCGGCATCCATCGCGACATCAAGATCGAGCCGTACCGGCAACCCCGCAAACGAGCCACCGATTACGTGATCTCGATGCGGGCGGCCGTCCAGATCGAGAATGGCGACGCGATCGCCATCTACGACCATCTGAAGCTCCAGTAGCGGCCCGCTGGAGCACGGCTGAACGGGGCCGGTGCCGACGAATCCGGCCCCCACCCAACATCCCGAAGGAGAAATAGATGGCAAGCAAGAAAGACGACGGACCCCGCAAGTTCGGGGTGTTCCAGAAAAAGGCGGGGTCGTTCACGATCCGCGACGCGCGATTCGAACCGCTGACCGTTGTTCCCGTCAAACCGGAAGTCGCCGAACTCGCGTGCGAGGAAACCTCGCCGGTGAAGTTCTTCGACGATGCCGACGCGGCCGCGAAGAACGTCGAGGCCCTCAAGGCGAAGTTCGCAAAAGAGCCGAAGAACCCGGTTCAGGACTAACGAGCCATGCCCGCCACTCTCACAAACGTCGCGCCTCTGACCGGCAACCCCGGCGATCAGATCATTCTGACCGGAACGGGCTTCGTTGACGGCGCGATCGTGACGTTTGTGGGCGGCGGCCAGTCGATTTCCGATGCGAACGCCGTTGTAAACAGTCCAACGCAGATCGCCGCCACGGTCCCCGATTTCGGCGGCGATGCCATGACGCTGGCGATTACGGTCCAGAACGCCGGCGAAGATCCGACGTCGGCAATCAATTTCTCGCTAAAGCAATACCCGCCGATCGAGCAGCCGTATCCCCTCTGTGGCCTCGCTGCGGTCAAACGGGCACTGGGCATCGATCCGGCCGAGACGGCCCTCGACGCGAAGCTGCGCGAGCAGATTCTCATTGCCAGCGGGCAGATCGCGAAAGAAGTCACGGTCGATCTGAAGCCCGTGCAGCTCACAGCTGAACTCTATGACGGCGACGGCTCGTCCGACCTTTATCTGCGCCGCGGCCCGGTCTCGGGCGTGACGGCCGTGCGGATCGACGGGCAGGCCGTCGACCTCTCCGAGGTCAAGGTTTATGACGATCGCATCGCTTTCGATGATTCGGATGGCGAATGGAATCCACGAATCCAGTCGGTCAACAGGATTTTCCCCTGCGGGCGCCAGAACATCTCGGTGGACTATTCCGCCGGCTACACGAATATTCCGGCCGATCTCTACGAAGCTTGCGTTCACCAGGTCACATTCATCCGCAACCTGCTCACGAAGCAGGGAGTGGTGTCCGACGCGAACCAGCAGACGTCCGCGACGACGCAATATTCGCAGCTCCCGCTCGCGCCCTTTGTCCAGCGGGTCTGCAATCGATACCGGCGAACGGCGGTGACAGTCGCATGAAACTCATCAGGATTCTGATCGCGATTTTCTTCTTGACGGCCATCGGAGCGTGCCTGCTGCTCAGCGCCGTTCTTTGGCGAGGCTACCAGATAGCCTCGATCTCCGAAACGGTTGCGAAGAACCACCTGGTGGAGAAAGGGAACGGAGCAGCGTGGCCGGTGAAGATCACCGGGCTGCTGGGTGAGATCTCGAAGACGAGCGATAGCGTCCGGATCTCGGCCGATACGATGAAGGCGCTGCTCGCCGAGCAGGGTGGGAAGACGGCCAGATCTCTGCAGGCGACGGCCGACGCGATCTCGAAAAGTTCTGATAAGGCATATTCGTTGCTCAGCGATGAGGGTCCGGATACCGCGAAGTCTGTACGAGACGCGGCCGCCGGATTAGCGGGCACGTCGCGCACAGTGCAGTCCATCCTCGCAAATGATGGCCCTGCGACTGCGAAGTCTGTGCGCGACGCGGCGACGTCGATCGCAACCACGGCCGCCGCGATCAGCCAGGAAGCTCCGCAAACCGCGAAGTCCATCCGCGAGGCCGCGGACACCGCGCAAAAGGTGCTGAGCGACGAAGGTCCGTCAACGGCTGCCGCTATTCGCGAAGCCGCGGGCAACGTAGACACAATCACCGATTCAGGGGCCGACATATCGAAGGCTCTTGACGCCTGGATCAAGAGGCTGACAGCCCCTCCGACGTTCAAACAGGCGCTCAGCGCGTGGATGCACACGCTGATCATCGCGCTGTCGCATTTGCTCTGAAGGGAGAACTAAACGTGAACAAACTCGCAAGCGCATTCCATTCGGCGCTCACCGGCCTGAAGAACGGCTTGAGCGCAATCGATTCATTCGTCCAAAACAATCTCGGCCGGGTGCAGGGCGGCATCAATGCCGGCTTCCAGATCGCCGAGAAGCTCGATCCGCCCGCGGCTCCGCTGCTCCAATCTGTGAACCAGGTCGAGCAGGCTGCCGTCTCCGAGATCGCCGCCGCGATCCACGAGGGGAGCGCGATCGTCAATTCGTCGGATGGCACGGCGCAGGTTGTACTCAGCGCTGAGCTTTACAGCTCGATCAAGGCGCTGACACAGACGCTGTCGGGCCATCCGGCCGTCGCCGCCGCCACTGCTCAGAGCTAAAACATGCCGCTCTCGCAAACACAGACCACCGCGCTCATCGCCGCCGCTACGGCGGCGGTGGGCTGCGAGAAAGCGTGCGGCCTGCCTGCCGAGCTGACAATCGCGCAGTGGGCCGACGAATCTGGTTGGGGCGTCCACCAGCCCGGTAATAACTGCTTCGGCATCAAAGCGGACACCGGGCAGGATCTGACGACGACGGAGTACGCCCGTTCGTCTCAGACGCCGACGACGGAAAAGCAGACGTTCGCCGCGTTCACGGATCTCGGCGCGTGCTTCGCGCGCCATGCCCAGCTCATCACGAGCTACAGGCCCTATGTACCGGCTTGGGCGCAGTTCCAGAAGGACAAGAAACTCGGCCCGTTCATTGAGCGCGTGGCGAAGGCATATGCCACCGATCCGAACTATGCGCTGAAGCTCAAAAAGATTCTGGCGATGCCGGAAGTGGCGAACGCGCTCCGCGACGCGCGTCGTCCGCTGGTGAACATCGCAACCACGACGTAGCCATGAAGCTCGAATTCGATCTCGACGACCCGAAGGCTTTGGCTGAGCAGCTCGATACCGTGCTGCAGAAACGCGCCGGCGCGATCCGCCGCGTCCCGGCGTCGGCGATCCGCCAGGGCGTTTTCGAGCTCCTCGCCCTCATCCAGCAGCGCGTGCCGAAAAAGACGGCCACGCTCGTCCGATCGATTGGCGCGACGGTAGTCAAAATCAGCGAGGACGTGATCGAAGGCAAAGTAGGGACTCCATTGCAATACGCGAAGTTCCTCGAAGAGGGAACCGGTATCTACGGCCCGAACCGGCAGCCGATCGCGATCGTGGCAAAGAATCGCAAAGCGCTGTTCTGGGGCGCGTATGACGGCAGCGGAGGCCCGCTGTTTCGCACCCGCGCAATTGTGAAGGGCATCAAACCGCGGCATGATTTTGCGAACGCGATCGCGGCCTTCCTGCCGCGATACCAGCAGATCATCGAGCAACATCTGGCTCAAATGGGGGCCGCGTGAGCATCCAGAAGGACCTCGAAATGAAGCTTCTCGCCGCGGTCAAAGCAGCGCCGGGCCTGAATGCGATCCGGGTTTTCGAGGCGGATATCCGCGATTGCCTCTTCACCGAGGCGAAGCTGACGGACGGCTTTCTGCCGGAGGAACTCCCGGCGCTCAATTTATCCGCGTCGCTCGATCCGACGAAGCGCACACCGTTCACGTGGACGGAGGCGGAACATGCGATTCCGGTATCGATCGTCATTATCACGAAGGCTGTGAAGCGGAAAGACGCCTTCGATGCGGTGAAAACGTTCCAGGAGGCGCTCGAATGCGTTCTGGAGCAATTCCGGAAGGGCGGCAACAGTCTCGGTAACAACACGTTTCTCTTCGGCGAGATCGCATCGAGCGCGATTTCGATTCAGGGCGATCCAAACTGCTTCGCCGTGGGAACCACGGCCTGCACGATAACGAAAATCACGTAGCGAAAGGAAAACCACAACGATGGCTCAATCAATTACCGGCGCATGGCGGGCGTTCTCCAGTCTCTGTCAGGCCGCGATCGGAACGGCTCAGCCGGTCACAGACGTACTGCCCTTTGGGACAACGGATCTGATCGAGCCCGAACCGAGCCAGTTCTTCACGAACAAGGACGAAGTCACGGGGGTTCTGACCCCGACGAAGCATCAGTTGCTCAACATGAAAATGTCGGGCAAGCATAAGGCGAAGGCTACGCCGACGAGTGTTGCGCTCTTCGTCTCCATGGCGCTCGGAAACGACACCACATCGATAGTTGGAGCGACGACGGCTTATGCGCACAAATCCAGCGTGAACGCCGCCCTCGTGAGCCTTCTGACGCGCACGCTTGTGGAAAATGACGGCGCGAAGCAGTTTTCGTACGTTGGCGTTGCCTGCACGGGCTTCACGCTGAGCGGCCAGCGCGACGGCTATGTCGAGCTGGAGGCCGATCTGATCGGCCGAGGCAGCGAAGGTGCGGACGTGACGGCGCAGCCGGCCGCAAGCGCGGAGTCCTATCTGACCTATCAGAACTGCGACTTCTCGCCGGGCGGAGCGTATGACGGCACTCTCGTCACGGGCGGAGCCAGCATCGCCTCCCGCCTCGTGAGCTTCAAACTCAGCTTCGCGAACAATGGCAAGGGGATTTATGCGATCGGCGACTCCTCGGGCTACATGGCCGACATCCGGCGCGGTCAGATGGTCGATATCAGTCTCGAAGCCGAGATCGAAATCGATAACACCCGCGCCGAGCGCGCCGGCTTGCTTGCGGGAACGGAGCAGGTGATGCACATCCCGATCGTGGGCGGTGTGGCGAACGGAACGGCGCACTTCGGTGTGGATATCGTTCTGCCGCGCGTCGTGCTGAACGCCAGTAAGAAGGCCGCGAAGGACGGCATTCTGCAGCTTGCCGGCAAATACACGGTCCTCGCCGATCCGACCTACGGAGCGATGGATATCCGGGTGACAAACCTGAAATCCACCAGCTACGCGGCGACGGCGTAATCAATTTCGTTTCACCAGCAGCAACACAGGAGAAGACAGCAATGCCCAAAATCGCATCCACTCGCCGGGTTTCCATCGACGTGTTCGGGGAAATCGTTACGTTCATCTGCCGCATTCCCACGGGCGATGAGCTCTCCAAATTTCTGAACGGCCGTTTCAGCGCGAAGCGCAACAAGGTCGAATCGAACGTCTATCCGGCGCGGGCCGCCTTCATGGACAAGATCACTCAGGACGTCGAAGGGGCGACGTTCGAGGATGCGGAGGGCGTCGAACGGCCGCTCAACGCCGGGACGGTTCTCACCGAAGCCGACAAGCACAAGTGGTGCAAGCTGCTCGCCGTGCCGTCGATCGACAGCTTCCGGGACCTCATCCCGTTGAGCTGGAAATCGAGCGCGGCCCAGCAGTTCGAGGACAGCGCCAACGCAGCCGGGGAGGACGACGGAAAAAACTGACGGAGCTGGTCCTTGAATTTCTCAGGTCTGACTTCTCGGAATTTGAAAAGGCATGCGCGGAATGTCCAGCGGCGATCAGGGACGACGAAGGGTACTGCGGGGTGTGCAAGCTCCGCGCTATCGAGGAGCGTTTCCCGGAGGACTTCCGCGCGTGGCTTTCGAATCTTACGCGGCTGCAGCAGTGGCACAAAGCCGGGTATCCGATGGACCGGGAAGAGCTGAGTTACGAGGACTGGCAGGCGCTGGCGACGATCACGCGGTTTTACGAGGTGAAGGATTTAGAAGCCTTACGGCCCATAATCCTGCCTTCAGGGGGATAAGAACCAGATCGATCGCGAGGATCAGAAGGCGGATGGCGAGGAGCCGTACCGCCTTCGCGATCGCCAAGAACAGCAGCATGAACAGGAAGGCGAGCACCCAGACCACGCTCTGATTATATGGCATCGAACGCAGTTGAAGCGACGCTCAGATCTAAGTACGAGGACGGGATTCAGGAGGGAATCGAGAATACCCGTGCACTGATGGAGCGGACCTTCGCGGCGATGAAGGATGCCGGCGCTGGCGCCAACGCGGCACTCGAATCCGCCTTCGAGAGCACGGTCGGGGCGATGGAGAATTTCCGCAAAAATCTGTCGAAGGCCGCGGATGACAGCGATAGTTCGTTTAAGCGGATAGGACTGGCCGCCGCTGCGATGGCGGTCGGTTCGGGCGAATTGCTTCTCCGGGCAGGTAAGGCGGCGGCTGATTTCGTAATCGAGCTGGTAAAAGAATCATCCGAGGTCGCCGAGGCACGCATCAATTTCGAGGCGCTGACAGCCGCGCAGGGCGAAAACGCCGACATGATGCTCGGAAAGTTAAAGGAGGCCACGGAAGGCCAGATCGGCCAACTCACGTTACTGCGAAACGCGAACAAGGTGATGCAGTCCGATCTTCCGATCACCGGCGAGCAATATCTCAGACTTGTTGAGAATGTGGCGCGGCTCGCGAAGGGCAATACCGATGCTGCGGGCGCTCAGGACGCCCTGACGAATGCACTACTGCGCGGGATGGCCCGCGGTCTGGAGCCCGCGATCGGCATCCATCTCGCCGTCAAGGACGCGGTTACCGCGATGACGGAGGAAATGAACACCAGCGCGGCGAGCATGCCTGATCGATCGAAACTGCAGGCGTTCTATAACGACCTTCTGGACAAGACGGATCAGGCTGTAGCGAAGCTCGGGCCGCGGTTTCTCACTCTGGAAGAGGCGATTACGGCCGGGGAAACCACGTGGTCGAATTTCCTGCAGGATGTCGGGACCGCGATCACCCGGTCGGGTGTCTTTCAGGGCATATTGCAGGACGTCACCGGCAAACTGGACAGCCAGACATCTTCGATAGACAGCCAGCGCCAGATGGCGCTGAAAGTGAATGACGCTCTAATCGCGCTGCTTCGCGGACTTGCAGCGATCGCTGAGGCACTGGGATATGTCTCCGCTGCCTGGGATGGATTCAAGGATCTGCTGGCTGCCGCCGATCTTCTCATCGTGAATGGGATGGTCCTGATCTCGCAGGCCGTCCTCGGCATGGTAGGGGCAGTCGTGCAGGCATTGAGTGAATTGCCGGGCGCGGCCGGCCGCGCCTTTCAGCCGATGCTTCAGTGGCTCAAAAGCGCGCGCGACGAGTTGCAGATCTACGGGCAGGGTGCCAGTGATGCGCTATCGCATTCGTTTGACGGCTTCGGAGATTCGAAAACAAAGCTGGACGGTTTCGCTGAATCGACGAGGAAACTGGCCGATCAAATGGAGCAACTCCGGAACACGGTCATTGACGGCTCCTCTGGAATCCAGAAGCACGGCGCCGCCGCTCAGCAGGCCGCCGTCGACCAGCAAAAGCTCAATGATCAGCTCAAGCTGTACCACGATTTGATGTTTGGCTTCGCGCAGGCGAACGCTCAGACGCCTCAGGAAAAGGCGATGAACGATCTCGTACATACGCTGGGCGAGATCCAGCAACTGAATCTGATCAGCGCCGGCCAAAGGCAGGATCTTGAGAACGCCGCCTGGGACAAGTACTGGAACACAATCAATCGCCAGTATGAGGAGGACAAGGCCAGACAGATCCAGCAGAACGATGAGAAGCTCGCCGCACAGGCGGAATACCAGCAGCAGGTTCGGCAGCTTCAGTCCGATCTCTTTATGGCTACGGCATCGGACGAACTGAAGGCGGCCGCTACGCGGTCCCAGGACATCGACAAAGTCAATCAGCTCGTCGGCGCGAAAACTGAGGCGGGCAAGGCCCTTCTTCTCCTGGTAGAGAAAAAGTATGACGAGGCGATGGCGAAGATTGAAGCTGACCGTCTCAAGAAACAGCAGGAAGACGAGCAGAAGGCGCTGAATGATGCGCTGGCGGCCGCCAACACGATCGTCCATGCGGTGGAATCTGCCCAAAAGGGAGCTATCTCCCAGTCGATGGCCAATCAGGCGCTCGGCAATGTTCCGAAGGTTCTCGATGAGCTGAAGGCGAAGCTCGCGGCGCTAAAGGCGCAGCCTGTCATCACTGATGAACAGATTACGAACATCGAGAAACTTCAGGCCGCGATACTTCAGCTCAACAAACTGAATCTGAGCCCCTTCAGGCAGATGCTGCAGCAACTGAAAGATCAGATGCAGCAAATGGGCCAGCAGATCACGCAATCATGGGGGCAGTTCTGGAGCGATCTCGCGTCCGGGCAGGAAAATGCCGGGAAGAAGTTCCTCGGCTCCCTGCTGCAGATGGCCGGTCAGCAGCTCGAAATGCTCGCGATTACACAGACCGCGAAAGCGATCGCCGCGGCCGCTGATCTCGATTTCGCCGGTGCGATTCGCCACGGCGCGGCCGCCGCCGCACTCGGCGCACTGGGCGGCATTCTCTCGGGAATCGGGAGCTCGCTCGGAAATTCATCGAGCCAGCCATCGCAGGCAGCCGCTCCGACAACGGGCGTGACCACAACTTCCAGCGCTCCATCGCAGACCTTGCAGGCCGGAGCTCCCGCGCCTCGGCAACCCGTGCAGCCGCCACAGCAGCACACGATCACGCTTCAGGTTCAAAGCAACGATTCCCACATCGTGAAGGTCGTTAAAAACGACATCAACAATAACGGGCAGCTCCGCGTCGCAGTGAAAAGGGCGTAAATGGCAGACTTTCCCTCCACTCCGAAGCCGGTTTATCCGATTGACGAGACGCCGATCGCGCCCGAGGTCCTGATATCCACCTTCCGCGATGGCAGCGAACAGCGCCGCCTGAAAGGGGCGGGGAAAAAGCGCCTATTCAAGCTTAAGTTCGGGGGCGGACTGCCGATGACCGCGGCAGAGAAGAACGGCATCGAGTCGCACTATGCCGGAGAGAACGGGACTCTCACGTCCTTCAACTGGACGCATCCCGAAACCGGCGAGGTCATCAAGGTGCGCTACAACAGTGCGCCGAGCTTCAATCACGTGGCGTACAACTTCTATGAAGGCACGGTCGAGCTGCAGGAGGTCCCGGCATGATCGCGCTCTCCACGGCTTTCCGGGCGCAGCACGACGCCGGCACGAATAATCCCGTCGAACTGTATGAAATCGCCTTCGAAGGCGGCGCGACGTACTACTTCGCCGAGGAGGAAATCACCTGGAACGGCAACACCTACCAGCCCTATGTGAAGAGCCGAAGCGATATCAAGCGCTACATGCGCGGGCAGTTCGATCAGGTGACAGTCAGCTTCTCGAACGTGGATACGACAATGGCCCAGTTCGTCGAGGCAAACGATCCGGAGGGCGCGACTCTCACGATCCGCCTCGTTTATCCCACCGTGACCGACGATTCGCTGCCAATCTTTGTGGGGCCAATTCAGCAACTCGGAGACGCCGACGAGGAAACCATCGAACTGAAAGCGCTGGAGCGGCTTGGGTCGATCGACATGAACGCGCCGACGCGCCTGTTCGGGGAAATGTGCGGCTGGCCGTTCAAGGGAGATCAGTGCCTGTACGCCGGCGCGGCGGCGGATTGCGACCATTCCTGGGCGAACTGCGTAGCTCTCTCGAATACGCAGCATTTCGGCGGCTTCCGCTTCATGCCGATGAGCGGAACCTACCAGTACAAGCAAGTCACCGAATCGCGGTTCCTGCTGTTCTTCTCGCGTAAGAAGACGACGACGGTGACGGCTGCATTCGGCTCCGTCGACGACACGCCGTATGACGTGCCGATCCCGCTCGCGCTCGGCCGAGTGCAGATCCAGGCAATCCCGATCGAGCACGTCGATGATGGCCCGGAGACGAAATCGCTGGAGGCGTTTTGCGTGGGCGAGGTCGATCAGTTCGTCTTCTGTCTCGCCAACAACACGCTGATCAATATCGCCGACGACGCCGATCTCCACTTCGGCGCGGAGGGCGGCGCGGATTCCCACCAGATGGTGGATCCGCGATTCCCCAACTCTTATCCCTACACGCTGCTGGCCTACATCGGACTCACCCTTCCTTCGGATGTGACCGCCGTCGACAACGCGCCGGATATCACCGCCGTCATCAAGGGGAAGGTAATCGACTTCTTCGATGCGTCGGGCGCGTGGAGCCATTTCGGATGGAGCGACAACGCAATCTGGAACACGCGCGAATTCCTCGCCCTCAGCTACTACGAGGGCGGCATGGGGATTCCATGGGGCTGGATCGATGACGCGCGCAACTATGCGGAGGCCGCATATTGCGATGAGCTGGTTTCGGACGCCACCAACGATCAGAAGATTTATCTGCCCGATCCGATGCCGGCCGGGATGGTGGCAGGCGCGAATTACCGGGCCTACCGTTCCACATGCGTGGATGGTTACGACCCTGCGACGGACGGCCCCTATTCGACCTACACGCCGGGCGTGGACGATGATTCGAGCCACTCGCCAGCGCCCGTCAACGTGCGGCGATTCACCCTGAACGTTGCGATCGCGCAGCAGCAGGCCGCGATCGACGTACTCCAGTCGAAGCTCCTGCCGGCGTTCCGCGGCTACTGCAAACAGAACAAGCTCGGCAAGATCCACATCTGCGTTGAGAAGGCGAATCCACGCGCGCTTGTCACGGCGGCCGCCGCGGGCGGAGTGACTCACATTCTTTGCGACACGCCCGCATCGTTCGCCGCGGGAGATCTGCTGATCCTCTCGACCTACACAGCAAATGCCGAGGTCCGGAAGGTCGATCACACGGATGGCGCGGGCGTATGGCTCACCCAGGCTACGGCCTTCGCGCATGCGATCGGCGATGAGATTCTGAAGGTCGCTCGCGCCTTCGACGATTCGAACGTCGTCAGCAACACTAAGATCCAGTACCCGCTCCGGGACCGGCAGCAGCCGATCAATCGCATCAACGTCGCTTACGTGGACGCTCCCGCAGGCTTTGTCGCCCGCACGCTCTATGTGAACGACTACGACCACCAGGCGAAGGTTCACAAGATCAACGATCAGGATCTGGATGGGAGCGGGATCGACAGCTATTTTCAGGCATGGCGCATAGGCGAGTTCAACCGCGCCATGTACCGGGAGATGGGAAAGTTTGTGGCTCTCCGCGCCGGCATCCAGTCGATGGACCTCGAAGTCGGCGACGACGTAATTGCAGTGTCGGCGCCAGAACACGGCCTGCAATGTGTCCCTTTTCGCGTGATTGAGCTGGGCTTCACGGCGGACGGCGAAACCGACGTGGTCGGCCAGCTTTATAGTTCCGACGTCTACGATGATGAAGCGCCGCAGAGCACGCGTACGGTGCCCTCGATTTTCGCGGCGGCATCGAACCCGCTTCTGGACACCGACGTCCCACCCGCGCCCGTCTGCGATATCGCCTCGGTGGGTAGTGGTCTCGTCACCTTCACGCCGATCACCTTCGCAACCCTTGTCAACACGGTGGGCGTCAACTCCGCGATCATCGTTCTGCTCTATTCGGATGAAAATCTTCCGGACACCGCGCTGTTGACCACGGCGCTCTCGGGAACCGCGGCATCTGGAGACCCGGACACCGTTCACACGGACACGGATCTGACGGGCATCGTGAAAAACGGCGACTGGCTGCTGATTGGCGGGGAAATGCTGTTCGTCACAGCCGATGCAACCTCAGCCGACGTCGCTGTGAAGCGGGCGCTCGGTTTGACGGCCGCGGAGGCCCATGCCATCGGCGCGCCGGTGAAGCGTCTCAGTACGGCGGTCTTCAGTTATCCATTCCCGACAGGCTTCTTTTCGTCGGACAATGCGGCGGGCTGGGGACCGTCCGAGACGCTTCCGGACGCTGCGATCGCGCTCTTTAACATCGTTTGCTTCAACGCGCGGGGCGAGAGTCTCGCGAGCCCGATCAACTATTCGCAATCGGTTGGCGGCCTTCGCCATACCGGCGACCTTTCCGATGGAGTGATTTCACGTGGCTAAGTATCCGCACGGCGCAACGCGGCGCAACTGGGACAAGCACGGCGAGATGCCGTCGCTCCTGGACTTCGCCGGCATTGTGGGTGACGGCGTTAACGATGACGCCGCCGGCATCAACAATGCGATCGCGGACGTTATCGCGGCGGGCGGTCTGTCCTTGTTGATTCCGGGGGGCTACACGTTCCTCGTCAAAAGCCCGATCACGCTGCCTGCGGGCAACCTCAATCTGACACTTCTGGGCGACGGCGATTCCAGCATCGTCAAGCGCGGGGCCAACATGCCGGCCGGCAAGGGAGTTCTCGATATCTCGGGCTCGCAGGTGACGCTGAGGGACTTCGTGATCGAAGGAGACGTGACCGTCTCGGCTGGGGTGAATTACTCGGCCTTCAGTGATCCGATGGATGCGCAGTTGACGGGCAACAGTTCCATCTGGGCGCATGGCGGCATCGCGGATCTGCTGCTCGACGGTGTCCGGATCTACCACTCGGGCGGCTATGCAGTCCTTCTGGACGCGACGGCGGGCGACATTGTCGGCGTCCGGATTACTGGATGCACACTCCGGAACAATCGCCCGCACCTGTTCGGCACCAGCGCTCTCGATCTGAGCTATGGCTCCTGGACCGGTGGCATTCACTATCAGGGCGACGGCACCAGCCATCGAGTGAGAAACCTGATGGTGGACGGCTGCAGCTTCCAGCGCGGCACGGGAAATCAGGTTTGGGGCCATGCATATGCGTTCACGAAGATGCACGAAAACGTGCGCGTGACGAACAATCAGTTCGAGGATATTGGCCGGGATGGCGTCCAGCTCGCCGCGACCATCGGCGGGCTCGTCTCGAACAATGCCGGCCGGAGGATCGGATACATCGCGAGCGATGACACTTCCGCTGCTCAGCCGAAATATCTGGCCGGCCAGTATGCCGTGTTCATCGATACAAGCGGCACCTCGGGCGTCGACTACACCGGCAACACATGCATTTCAGCGCTGGGCGCGTTCTTCGACCTCGATGGTTTCGCCTATGGGCGGGTGAGCGGAAACACGTGCAGAGTGCCCTCTGCGACCGATCCGGAGTACACCGAGGATCTAATCTCTTCGTGGCCGGGGAACTACACCTACGGCGTCCAGACCGCGAATAACTACTATGGGCCGGGAGGAACGAATGTTTCGATCACCGACAACACGTTCATTAATTGCAACTATGGGGCGATTCGGCTCTTCGCTGCTCGCGGTTGTCATGTCACCGGCAATACTGTTAGCCACCCTGCTGCCGCCGTGTTTGCGCCGATCATTCTGGGCAATTTTGTTCCGGCGTCGGGCGGTGGTCAGATCGACACTGCGAACTGCGATGTCGCCGGAAACAACATTCAGTGGTCGCCTGCCGCGGCCGCCGCCGCCATTCAGGAACTGGAGAACTGGGGCGCTGGCGCGATGCCGTGGGCGGGCGAAACGAACTGGGTCGCCGGGAATCACATCTTCGGCGCGAACGTTACGGAGTTCTCGAAGGCCCCGTCCTCCGCCTCGATTGCGGGCGTGCTGATCTCCAATGCCGGCGCGATGCCGAGCGCGGCAGGGCTCGCCTCGCTCAAGGCGGACTCGTCGGCATTGCAGCTCAGTATAGATGGCGGGGCATTCAAACCGGTGGCGCGCGTTGCAGGCGCTGCAACGCACATTCAGTTCAACGATGCGACCGGCCTGAATCTGGCGGGAAGCGCGGATCTGACATGGGATGACACCGGGAAAGTGCTCACAGTGGGCGGCGCGGCGGGAAGCGGCGTTTCCTCCTATGCCTTCAACTCACGCGCGACCGGAGCGAATGTTGGCTTCCAGCTCGCAAACCTGAAATTCCTGGTTGATGGCAATGGCAACGTGACTTCGAGCGCTGCCGTGTCGGCTCAGTCCTTCACGCTGATCAATGGCGTTGCGCCTGCGAGGAGCGCGGGTTACAGCTACCTCTACGCCGATGCCTCGGGAGTGTACGTCAGTGTGAACGGCGCGGCCTTCTCGCCGCTGTTGAGCGTCGTGGGCGTCAACCGGGAAGTGTTCTTTAACGACAGCGGCGCGATGGGCGCGAATGCCAATCTGCAGTTCGACAAAACTTTCAACGTTCTGACAGTTTCGGGGGCTTCGTCGAGCGGCGTTGTGGCAAATGTTTTCAATTCGTCCGCGATCGGCTCAAATCCGGCATTCCAGGCTGGCGGCACGAATTTCCTCGTCGATGGAAACGGGAACGTTTCGACGACTCAGACGGTGGCGGCCGGTTACTTCACCCTTCACGTCCAGTCCGCGCCCGCGACGGCGGTTGGCTATTCGTATCTGTACATGGGTGCTGCCGCGGTGTACCTCAGTTTCAACGGGGGAGCCTGGGCACCTCTCGCGACTGTGGCGGGCGCGGATAAACAGATTCAGTTCAATAATGCCGGCGCGTCGGGCGCTAGCGCGAATCTGACGTGGGACAACACGGCACAGGTGCTCACGATTGCGGGCGGCGCGGCCACCGGCGTAGCGGCCTATGCCTTTAGCTCCCAGGCGACGGGCGCGGGTATCGGCTTCCAGCTCGCCAGCTCGAAGTTCCTTGTTGATGGCAACGGCAATGTGACGTCGAGCGCCGCCATGACGGCGAAATCGTTTGTTCTGCAGAACGGAACGGCCCCGGCGCGAAGCGCGGGCTTTGCCTATCTCTACGCCGACGCGTCCGGGCTGTATGTGAGCATCAACGGCGGCGCGTTCGCCTCGCTTCCTGTAATTGCGGGCAGCAGCACGCAGATTCAGTACAACAACGGCGGTGCCTTTGGTGCGAGTTCCAGCCTCACGTGGAATGGCGCGCAACTCGGGGTGACCGGCATCGGGACAGGCTTCGCGGCGATTGCCGTCACCTCGGGCTATGTGAGCGCCGATGGCGGCTTCGCCACTTCGTCAACATCGAGCTCCGCGGTGAACGTGCCGAACGGGACCGTTCAGGCGAAGTATCTGACGGCCGCCAGCACGGTTTATCTCGTCGACCCCGGCACAACGCCGAGCGGATCGTCAGCCGGAAATATGGCGCTGCACTATCGCGCCGGCTCCGGGCTGTGGATGAGCCCGAATGGCGGGGCTTGGGCGAACATCGTCAACAATTCGAACGCGTGGATCTCGGGCGGCGGCGTCCTTTGTCCGCACGCGGCGTCGATCGCGGGCGGCAACTTCTACGTCACGAAGAATTCCGACACGGCCTACATCGCCGGCGTCGATGACAGCTTTCTGGATCAGGGCGGCACGCGCCGCTACTTCGTCGGTGGCATCTACATCGGCACAACTTCAATCAGCAGGTGAGGAAATGAAAAAGATTTCGATTACTTTCATGCAGAGAGTGCGGCTGACGCTGATCATGCGGTCATTCGTTGGCACGCTCAGTGACGTCCGGACGCGGGTTATTCGCGATCTTCGAAAGCGCATCGGCGTGGCGGAGGGAGATCTCGATAAGTATGTCCGGTTCATCGACGACGACCGCCTGGTTCTGCTCCCGGAAGCGATCGCCGCAGAGAGCGCCTGCGAATTCCAGATGACGGCCGAGGAGGCGCGGCAGCTCCGCGATCTGCTCCGCTCAATCCAACTCCGGGTGCTCGATATGACGGAGTGGGCTGGCGCGCTCGATGAGATTCTGGAGGCCGCGTGCGCGCAGTAGTTCTCTGGCTCGCCGCGGCGGCCGCCGCGATCGCGCAGGTGCCCTGCATCCAGATCAGCCAGACGCTATATGTGGCTGGGGGAAGCCGGCCGGCGCTTATGAATGGCACGATCACGCTGTCGATCGGCTACACCGCGCAGGACGGAGACTTTACCGTGGTGCAGTCGGAGGCTCCGCTCACGATTGCCGGCGGCCACCTCTCCACGTGCCAGCCGGCCGGCGCTTCCATTGAGGCGCACTATTCAATCAACCCGACGCCGCCCCTCACGAAAAAGATCGAGTACGACCGCTACTGGACCATGCCGGCGTCTGGTGGCCCCTACAAGCTCTCGGATACGCCTGCGGGGGCTGATGGTCCGATCGAGCAGCAGACGTTTGCTCCACCGTTCCCCGCGACGATCGTCGGCCCGGCCGGTCCTGCCGGGTCCGCGACTATCTATCAACCGGCGTGGCAACAGGTGTCAGGGCTCCCGGCTGGGAGCTGGGCCTTCAATGACTACCGCAAGGGCGAGCACGCCATCGTGCATGGCGGCAAGCTCTTCGCGCCGTTGGAAGATCGCAGCGGCACTTTTACGGGATCTGGAATCGGCGAGTTCGATCCGGCGACTGGCCAGTTGCTCGGGTTCGCGGAGGTGCAATCGCCCTGTGTAGAAGCGGCCCCCGCATTCGACAACGAGGGTTACCTACACGTACATTCCTGCTCGCTGGCCAACGGCGGGTCCGGGACATTCATCGCTAAGATCGACCCATCCACGATGACGGTGGTCGATATGCTGACGACGGGCGGTGGCGCGGATTGGGAGGCAGTGGCGTACGACGCCACGAATGACAATCTCCTCGTCGTCGCGTCGAACGGACTGCGGGCGGTCCACGCGAGCGACTATACCACCGTCTGGACAAATACCGACGTCAATCCGGGATCTTGCGGCGTGTGTGGTATCGACCCTGTCCTGATTCAGGGAGGGTACGCTTATTGGTCTGACTATTCCGGCGTTCTGTACAAAATCCGACTCACCGATGGCACCACGATGGCGAGCCAGCCGGGAGTTGCCAACCCCGGTGGATATGCGTGGGCTTACGCTCAGATGAGCTATGACGCGACGACGTCGAGCATCTATCTCACGAACACCGCCAACACGGCATACCGCGTAAACGTCTCCGACCTGTCAATTGTCTGGTCGAAGACCTTGGATACCGGCTTCAACTTCTTCAGAGGCGGCGCATTCAATGCAGGGATTTACTATGTCACCGACAGGCAGACCGGCCCCAACTATGCATCCAAGGTCTACGCTCTGGACGCGGCGAGCGGCAACATCCTCTGGACCAACACGACCGCGCTCGACCATGAGGCTCAGATATCATCGCTGCTCGTCGACGACACCTATGTCTACGCCACCACTCACGCGCATGATGCCGTGATCTACAACGAAATCCTTGTAATCCGGCGCTCCGATGGCTCCCTCGCGGAGACCATTCCCCTTTTGCACGACGTCTCCAGTTCGATTCCCGCGGTGTATGGCGGCCGCCTCGTGGTCGGGTTATGGGACAACTTCGGCTACGAGGCCGTGCAGGTGAGGGCTTCGGGGGCGACGGGCGATTGGCAGTACAAGGCCGATTCGGCGATGACTGGCTATATCGGTGGGGCGATGACGGGGGCGCTAACGACGCTCTCGACCAGCTACAACACGGCGCCTCCGGGGGGCATTCTCGTCACCGCACCGAATCCGCTGATGCAAGTGCGGCATTTCTTCCTGGGTGGGTGCGGAATGTTCCCGATTGCGGAAGTGATGCCTTGCCACATTGGCGCAAGTGATCTGGCGGCAAGCCCCCATGCCGGCTACGTGCTCTCGCCGAACGGCGACGGAACCGTTGACGACACAATGCAGTGGATTCCGAACACCCCGACAGCGGGTGGCAGCAACGGACAGATCGAGTACAACGCCAACGGGGTGATTGCTGGCTTTTCACCGCGGGTCAATGGCGTGAACGTGATAACGCCCAGCGGCATGGACTTCATCAACTCGGCCGCAACAAACGGGTTGACCTATCACTTCGCCAATCCGAGCCTCGGCCAGATTCAGCTTTCCGTGACGGGCACGCTCGACAATGCAGGGCTAACACACTCGTACTGGACGCTGGCGCTGCCAACATGGCTGGCCGGCGGCGGCAATATCGCCCTCGGCGATACGGCCACTATTTCGCCAGCAACCGGCCAGACGCCACATCAGGTGATCGGCACATGCGGCACGGCGATCAGCTTTGGGCCTTGCCCCCTGCAGGCCAGCGACATCCCGGCGCTCAACTACCAGTCTCCGCTCGGGTTCACTCCGCTGAATCCGGCCAACAATCTGTCTGAGCTTGCTAGCGCGCCGACTGCGCGCGCAAACCTTGGGCTCGGTGGCTCAGCGACGCTCAATGTGGGCAGTACGGCAGGTACTGTCGCGGCGGGCGATGACTCCCGTCTATCCAATGCTCGCACCCCAACAGCTCACGCCAGCACGCATCAGTTCGGTGGTAGCGATCCCGTCGCAACCGCGACCCCTGCTGCCAACGCAATCCCGCAGGCAGGTGCAGGAGGTACGCTGATGGCCACATGGCTGCCACTCGCAACCGGATCGGCGGACGGTTACATAAGTCACACCGACTGGAGCACCTTCAACGGCAAGCAAGCCGCGCTCGGCTTCACGCCAGAGAACAGCGCCAATAAAGACGCTGCCAGCGGATATCCCGGGCTCGACGCGAGCGCCAAGCTCAAAACCTCAGAGATGCCCACGGCAATCCGCACGGGCGGCTTCACGATGCTCTTTCGCGGTTCTGACGCGGCGGCAGGCACGATTCTCTACACGAAGATCCCGTACGCCTGCACGATCACGGATTGGTCGATCAGCTCTGATGGGACTGCGACGATTAAAGTGCTGCGCATCGCTGACGGCGGCAGTTCGCTGCCATTGGCGGCGAACTCATTGAACTCAAGTGGCGTCTCGTTGGCCAGCGGGAACGATATCCACTCGACGACCGTGACGGACTTTTCTCTTGGCGTGGGTACGTCGCTTTCTGCGTGGGACAAACTCGGAATCGATCTCTTTGCCGCGTCCGGGGCGACGTGGGTGAGTTTTAGCCTGGGGTGCCTGAAATGAGAAAGCTGATATTGACGCTCCTCCTGCTGGCATCCCCTGCGTTCGGCGGATGGTCCGCTTGCTATAAGCTGCAGATCAACGGCAGCGGGCTCACGAACTTCCCCATCATCCTGTCTTCCGCGAACAATTCGCAGGTGGCGGCGATTCTGCCATATTTCGCCACGGTAGGCACTGGAAGCGGGCTCGTGACGAGCGCGAGCGGCTATGACATCATCGTCAGCACCGACTCGGCCTGCAACGTCGCCAATAAAGTTCCGTTCGAGCGCATCCTTTGGAACTCCAGCGCCACCGCAGTCGAGTTTGCCTTCAAAGGAACCACGAACGGGACCTACTACCTCGGCATCGGCAATTCCGCGATCGTCACCGACCAGAGCAGCGCCGCTGGAACATGGGCGTCGCCGTTCAAATGCGTCTACCACACGGCCGCCAGCTCGCCCGGTGGAAGCACACTGGCCTCGCCAAGCGTAGACAGCGCCGGCGGGTGCGGGAACGCCACCCTGAACGGCACGCCGACCGCCACCGCCAGCCCAGTAGGGAGCGCCGCCAGCTTTAACGGCAGTACTCAATCCCTCTCTTTTACCGGCTGGACCGCCGCGCCGCCGTTCACATACGTCGTATGGATTAAACCTACGAACTTTACCGGCTACCGGAGCTTCATAGGTGGCGCCGGCCAGAGCTTCGGGATGAGAACAGAGCAGACATCGGCTAAGATATTCGCGACCCGGACGTCCTGCTGCGACCTGCCTGTTACGACGAACGCTGTGAGCGCCGGCGCGTGGACGCAGGTCGTATTTACGGTTGACGCCAGTGGCAACTATAACTACTACCTCAATTCCACGGGTAACGGCTCAGGCACCAACCTCGCATGGACGGCTTTCGGTTCCAATACGAACACGATTGGCGTGGGAGAAAACCTCGGCGAATTCTTCAACGGCGCAGTCGCCGAGTCATATCTGATTGGGGCGGTGGAATCGTCCACCTGGGTATCGGAACTGTACAACAGCCAGAAGGCCTCCAGCACGTTCGTTACGGTGACAGCGACCGTATCGGGCCCACCGAACTCGCAGTCAATTTGGTTTTAAAAAGAAAGGAAACCATGAAAACACTTCGCATCGTCGCAATCACCCTGCTGGTCAGCCTCGGACTGGCCGCGCAGACGCAGGTAACTGTCACGCTCTCCGTCAAGATGGCGGCTACAGTCGCCGCTGACTTCCACCAGCGCTGGCTTGGAAAGACAGCAGGCACCCTCGGCAAGACGTCCGCCGCAATCGACGCCACAAGCACCAGCATTCAGGTCACTATCGATACGACCGGTCTGTCGCAGCAGGGGCCGGCCTTCAAGGTTGGTGACGAGGTGGCGATCGGTGCCGAACCCTGCAGTGTGACGGCAGCCACGTCGCAATCGTTCACCTGCACTCGCGCTGAATATGCCCTAAGCCCGATGGCGACGCACAGTTCCGGCGATATCATTGTGCTGTTAAAGTATGCGAGCCCTTGGGTCATGGTGGACGAAGAAGCCCTGCGACCCTATGCCATCCAGACCACGACTGAGTTGGGCAAGGATTCGGCGACGTTCGGGTCGCAGATCAGCGGGACGATTACCGCCCAATAGCGGTTCGTCAGTGCTCCCGGCCTAAAAGCCCCGGCAAATCTGTTGCAGTAGGTGCAACGGGTTTCCGGGGTTTTATATTTCAGATGAGGAGGTGAGTTATTTCAGGGCGCAACACGTACCCCGGTAACATTTTCGAGGCAAGACCTTGACGGACAGCCGATGTTGGGTCCGATCGTCCGGAAGCTGGCTTCGATCGCGGAAAACGTGGGTTCGATCAG
>CAZPZE010000831.1:0-2971 GCA_964590625.1 uncultured Solibacteraceae bacterium | reverse complement strand
ATGCAGCACGTACGCCCGGCTGTCGCCTACGCTCGCGATCGCAAGGTCGTTCGGCCGCGTTTCCAGCACCGCGACAACAGTCGTTCCCATCCCCTCGAGGCTGGGATCATGACTCGCCGCCGACAGCACCAGATCGTTCGCCTCTTCCACCGCGCCCAGCAGCGCTGCCGCGTCGCGATGCGAAGACCGGCGCAGCGACCGCTCGATCGCCTCCACCGCCATCTGCGACGCCCGCTCCCCGCCCCGCGCTCCACCCATGCCGTCCGCCAGCATGAACAGCCCCAGTTCCCGCACAATGCGGAAAGCATCCTGATTGGATCGCCGGACTTGACCTGGGTCCGTTAGCGCGCAGACTTCGAGCATGAGCGATTTTCCACTATACCGTGCGCGAAAACCCACTTGGCGTTACACGTTAACGATCGGGCTACCTCGCGGCGTTCTCCGGAGCTATCTCCCGGCCGTTTTTCCCGCGCTCAACAGATTCGCAAAAATCCGGAACGCCCCTGGTACCCCCGCCGGCAACTCCCGGAACCAGGAAAATGACGTGTAAATATATGCACCTTTTCCATAGCGCGCGTACAATAACGCTCCTTTGAGTTCCTTCTCTCCGGTGTCGTGCGTTTCGAATGGCGTCTCATATCTGGGGTCCCAGGTATCTGCGAAATACACGCCGCGCTCCTGCACCCATCCCCGGAAATCCGATTCCGTGATCGCATTCGGCGTCTGCACAATCGTCGATGACGGATTCAGGATCTTCACCGGCGCGTCCTCTTCCGTTACCCTCTCGCTGTTCCCCTGCGACAACGTGAACGGATACGGCCCCATATGATCGAACGCTTCAGAAACCGAAGGACTGATGCGCCGGTCGTCCAGCCGGTTATACTGCACCACCAGCGTGCCGCCGCGATTCACGTAATCGAGAAGGCGCGATTGCGCCGCCCGCAGGTCCGCCCGCACCGCATACGCGCGAAGTCCGGTCACGATCGCATCGTATACGCTGAGGTCCCCGCTCGTGAGCGTCTTTTCGTCGAGCAGATCCACCTGGCAGCCCATTTGCCGGATCGCCTCCGGCATCTTGTCGTCCGACCCCATCACGTAGCCCACGCGCTTCGCCAGCACCCTGAGATCGACCGCCGCCATCTTCCCGCCCGACGCATCGAAAATCGTCTGCGCGGGAATGTGTGCGTAATCAATCGTGTTGACGGTCGTCGCCACCTCCTGCCCGCCCGCAAGCCGCGCGACCACTTTGAAATCGCCTGTCCCCGCCTTCGCCGGCGGCGTGACGCGAAACTTCGCCTCCTCGGTCGCCTCCGCTTCTTTCAGATGGAACGCCGCCTTCGATGGCTCCACGCGCCATCCCGCGGGCGTCTCGAAAGCCAGTTCGCCCGATTGATTCGCGCTCATGGCCCGCACCAGCACCGTGATGTCCCGCGAGGTTCCCACCGGCACCACAAAATTTCCCGAAGGCAGCACCACGCTCACCGGCGGCTCCGCCACCACCGGCCGCACAAACTCCGCGCGCGAGGGATCGGCATAACGATAATGCAGCGGTTCGGTCACTGAAAACGGCCGCCCGTCCACCGTGAAATCGAACTTCACCGTCACGTCCGGCACCGTATCCGCGCGCCCGATCAGCGCCTGATCCGGAATCGTGTATGTATCGCCGGTCGGCGGATTCTTCAGCCAGAATGGCTGCGATGGAGGCTCATTCTTCGGCACCGTCATTTTCAGATCCACCGTCTCTTCTTTGTTGTAAGAGAGCGCCGCGTTCTTCACCGGCGCATTCGCATCTCCCCAGCCGCTCACGTGCGCGTCCGCCAGCACCATCGGCAGATGCGACCGGTTGATCGCCGTCAGCTTCACATCCACCGCTGCGCCCGGCGCATAACCGAACTGATTCGCCTGCGCCTCCGCATGCAGTCCCGTGCACAGCGCGATCGCGTGATCGATTTCATCCAGCTTCCACTTCGCCCACTGCTGTCCCCCCGCTGCCATCTGCGCCACGAGCGAGCGCGCTTCGAGCAGCACCGGCGCCGTCTTTTCCGGATGCAGGTCGTCGAAATCATTCCGCGCCCGCGCGAGCAGCTCACCCACCTTCGCACCGCCCGGCAGACGATTCCACGTCGTGTCGATCCCGTCCATCAGATCGCGCGCCGCCGGTGCGCCGCCTCGCAGCACGAATCCGGTGGATAGCTCGCCGTATGCCGACATCTGCACCATCCCCTGGCTCTTGTGCTGGTCGCGGCTCTCGATCGCAAGCTCACGATAGGATTTCCCAATCACCGGATCGTATTCGCCCACCGGTAGCGAGAACGCCACCTGATCCTGCGGCGCGGATGCCGGTACGGCGCCGGCAGCGCCTCGACCCGAAGCCCCGCGTCCCCCGCCGCGCCCCGATCCTCCCGACGCTCCACGCCCGCCGCCACCCGGAGGCCCGCCCGAAGGAGGCGTAAACCGCGCCTGCATCACGCGCTTCGCCTGCCACGGCTTCACCCACTTCAACTGTTCCGGAAACTTCGTCGGATCGGCAGCCGCATCGAACGCCTCGCGCCCCAGAATCGCCGATACCTGATGCTGCCCATGCCCATCGGCCGCCGTGCCCGTGAAGCAAAGCAGAATCACATCCGGCTGCTGCTCGCGGATCACCCACACGATGTCCGAAAGAATGCGGTCACGCCCCCACTTCTGGAGCGTCTCCGCCGGCGTTTTCGTGAAGCCGAAATCGATCGCGCGCGTGAAGTACTGTGAAGCCCCGTCCACCTGCCGCGCGGCGAGCAGTTCCTGCGTGCGCAGCACACCGAGCGCCGCGCCCTGCTCGTTGCCGATCAGATTCTGTCCGCCTTCGCCGCGAGTGAGTGAGAGATAGCCCGTGCGGATCTTCCGGCCGCGCGCCAGATACGCGATGACCGCCGTATTCTCATCGTCGGGATGCGCCCCGATCATGAGAACGCTCCCCAGCACATTCAGCTTT
>CAZPZE010000830.1:0-2144 GCA_964590625.1 uncultured Solibacteraceae bacterium | reverse complement strand
TACGTCACGAAGATGAGTGAGCTGCTCGGGGATTCGCAGGCAGTTGCCGCGGCGAATGCGAAGACGGTCTTCGACTTTGAAAGCACGCTGGCGAAGGCAACGCTGACTGCGGCGGCGCGGCGCGATCCGTACCAGACAACGCACAAGATGGATTTCGAGAAGCTGAAGGCGCTGGCGCCGGGGTACGACTGGCAGGGGGCGTTCGCGCTGCTGAAGATTTCGACTTCGATTCCGATCGATGTGTCGCAGCCGGAGTTTGTGAAGACGTATGGGCAGCAGATTGACTCGGCGCCGCTCGACGCGTGGAAGACATGGCTGCGGTGGCGTTTGATGGACGATCGCGCGGCTTATCTGGCGAAGCCTTTTTTCGACGAAGGCTTCTGGTTCAACAGCACGGTGCTGAACGGAATTACGCAGGAGCGTCCACGGTGGAAGACGTGCGCGTCGGCGGCCGATGCGGCGCTGGGCGATGCTCTCGGCAAGCTCTACATCGCGAAGTATTTTCCGCCGGAATCGCAGCGGCGCATGGAGGCGCTGATTGCGAATCTGCGTACGGCGCTCGGGGAGGAACTGCGCGCGGCCGACTGGCTGGCGCCCGAAACGCGCCAGAATGCGCTGCATAAGCTGGCCACGTTCGATGCGCGGATTGGCGGCACTGTGAAGTGGCGGGACTACGGCGATGTGGAAGTCCGGCGCAACGATTATCTGGACGCAAAGGAATCGACAGTGCGGGCGACGCGGGAGTACGTGGTGAGCAAGATCGGGAAGCCGCTCGACCGCACGGAGTGGAGCATGACTCCGCCGACCGTGAACGCATACTATGCCTCGCAGCGGAACAACATCACGTTTCCGGCGGGAATTCTGCAGCCGCCGTTTTTCGATCCGAAGGCCGATGACGCGGAGAACTACGGGGCGATCGGCGCGGTGATCGGGCACGAGATGGGGCATGGATTCGATGACCAGGGGGCGAAGTTCGATGCGGAGGGGAATCTGAAGAACTGGTGGACCGCGGCGGACAAGGCGAATTTCCAGGTTCGTTCGGCCTGCATCGTGAATCAGTTCGATTCGATCGATGTGGGCGGCGGCCAGCATCACAACGGGAAGCTGGTGACGGGAGAGGCGATGGGAGATCTGAACGGACTGCGGCTCGCGTATCAGGCGTATCACGAATCGCTGCACGGGAAGGCGGCGCCGGTGATCGACGGGTTCACGGGGGACCAGCGGTTCTTTCTGGCGTTCGCGCGGGTGTGGGCGCAGAATCAGCGGGCGGCTGCGGCGGCGAAGCAGATGGCGACGGATCCGCATCCGCTGGCGAAGTATCGGGTGAACGCGACGCTGCAGAATATGCCGGAGTTTCACGCGGCGTTTCAGTGCAGGCAGGGGGATGAGATGGTGCGGCCGGTAGGGGAGCAGTGCCGGTTGTGGTGAGTTAAGACGCCCGCACGCCGTAGCGTTCAGCGCTGCGGGCTCGGGCTTTGGCGGCTTCTTCTTCGCGGTTCTTCGGAGGCGCGGTGGTTTCGAGGTTTCCGATCAGCTCGGCGGAGATGCGCGCGATCGCATCGACTGCGTAGTTGAACGGGGCTTCGTTGGCTTTTGAGGGTTTCACGAAGCCGCTGATCTTGCGGACGAACTGGAGCGAAGCCGCGCGGACTTCATCCTCTGTTGTCGGCGGCTCGAAATTAAACAGCGGCCGGATGTTGCGGCACATCTTTTATTCCTCTCAGTCCTCGTCTGAGCGCAATTTGGCGATGACGCTGAGGTCTTCGAGGGTCGTCGTGTCGCCCTTGACATCGCCGCCGGCCGCGAGCTCGCGCAGAAGACGCCGCATGATTTTTCCGCTGCGGGTTTTGGGGAGGGCGTCGGTGAAGCGGATGTCGTCGGGCTTGGCGAGCGAACCGATTTCCTTGCCGACCCAGCCGCGAAGTTCCTCTTTCAGCGCGGGCGTGGTTTCGTTGCCGAGCTGGAGGGTGACGAAGGCGACGATGCCCTGTCCTTTGATCTCATCGGGGCGTCCGACGACGGCGGCTTCGGCGACTTTCGGATGCGCGACGAGCGCGGACTCAACTTCCATGGTGCTGAGGCGATGGCCGGAGACGTTGAGGACGTCATCGACGCGGCCCATGACCCAGATGTAGCCGTCTTCG
>CAZPZE010000829.1:0-1772 GCA_964590625.1 uncultured Solibacteraceae bacterium | reverse complement strand
TTTTCCGCTTCGGGGAAGCATTCGAGCGCCACTGAGCTGAGACGGTTGTTGTAGAACAGCGTCTGCCACTGGCGCACCATGCCGAGACAGCCGTTGTTCATCACAACGATCTTGATGGGCAGGCTGTGGGTGGCGATCGTGGAAAGTTCGGGGAGCGACATCTGGAATCCGCCGTCGCCGCAAAGCGCGATGACGAGTTTATCGGGGCGCGCCATCTGGGCGCCGATCGCGGAAGGAACGCCGAAGCCCATCGAACCGAGGCCGCCCGAGTTGATCCAGAGGCGCGGTTCGTTGAAGCGGATGAGCTGCGCGGCCCACATCTGGTGCTGGCCCACGTCGGAAGTCACCACGGCCTGACCACCGGAGAGCCGATCGATTTCATCGATGAGGTGCTGCGGACGGATCACCGTATCGTCATGGGCGCGATCGTAAGGATGCTCTTCCATCCACCCGCGAATCTTGTCCCACCAGGCGGCGCGCGCATCGGCGTGAGTGGCGCGCATTTCCGGCGCGAACTCCTGCAGAGCCTTGTTCATCTTCTGCAGAACACGCTTCACGTCTCCGACGATCGGAATATCCGGCGTGCGGTTCTTGCCGACTTCCGCTGGATCGATATCCACATGAATCACGCGTGCGTGCCGGGCGAAAGCGTTGAGCTGGCCGGTGACGCGGTCATCGAAGCGCGTGCCGAGCGCGATCAGGAGATCGCATTCGGTCATCGCCATGTTCGCCGCATAGCTGCCGTGCATGCCGGGCATGCTGACGAAGTTGCGGTGGCTGGAGGAGAGTCCGCCGAGACCCATCAGGGTGCAGACGGTCGGGGCATCCACCGTTTCCACCAGTTCCTTCAATTCAGGAGAAGCGGCGCCGGCGAGGATGCCGCCACCTGCGTAAACCATCGGGCGTTCCGATTCCCAAATGAGCTGCGCAGCGCGGCGGATCTGACCCGCGTGGCCTTCGGTGAACACTTTATAGCCGGGGAGATGGATCGAGTCGACCGGCACATAGTGGCCGCGCGCCTGGAAAACGTCTTTCGGAATATCGACCAGCACCGGACCGGGGCGGCCGCTCGAAGCGAGATAGAAAGCTTCGTGGACGATCCGCGGCAGTTCGGCCACCGTGCGCACCATGAAGTTGTGTTTCGTCGCGGGGCGCGTGATGCCGAAGGTGTCGGCTTCCTGGAAAGCGTCGCTGCCAATGAGCTTCGAGTGCACCTGGCCGGTGATCGCGACGAGCGGAATCGAATCCATCAGGGCGTCGACCAGACCGGTCACCAGGTTGGTGGCGCCGGGGCCGGAGGTGGCGCAGCAAACGCCGGTGCGGCCCGTGGCACGCGCATAGCCCGCGGCCGCGAAAGCCGCGTTTTCTTCATGCCGCACGAGGATGTGCTTGATATGCGAGTCATAGACCGCATCGTAGAACGGCAGCGTAACGCCGCCCGGGTAACCGAAAAATACATCAACGCCCTCGCGGCCAAGGCATTCGAGAAGCATCTCGGCGCCTGTCATCAATTTGCCGGGGTCGGCCGAGGGCTCCCCATTATTCTGCGCTGCGTTCGAAGTTTGCATATCCTTTGTTCCTGATTACGAGTCCTGAAAAAATAAGAAAAGGCCATCCGCTGGGCTTTTGCGCCCCGCTGATGGCCTCGGAAGTTTTTGACTTAGCCGATAGCCTCAGGCGGGGCCGGATACTACGACCACAATAATGCTTACTACCACAGGAATGGTCGAGGTAATGAGGCGGGCTGTGACGCTGGACGGCATTGCCAGAAA
>CAZPZE010000828.1:0-1987 GCA_964590625.1 uncultured Solibacteraceae bacterium | reverse complement strand
GGGTGGGACGGAATATCTGGACGTTCTGGAAGTGCGTTACGAGCGGATTGAGGTGGAGCCGTTTCGGGAACCGCCTGGCGCGGAGGCTGCTGGGCCTGGCCGCAACTCATCCTCTGAGTAATGTGATCTGCAACGGGTCAGGCCGATTGACAATCGACCGCGGGTTTTCAACCTGGTTTTCAACCCGCCCCACGGGGGTGAGAGAATTGCGTGCTATGAAAGCAGTTTTCCGGTGCTCCGTTCTTGTCTTGCTGGTGTCTGCTGTCGCACCCGCGGCGTCGGTGATTACGACGCGAGTGGAGGACGCCCGCGCGGTGTATCTCTCGGCCGCGGAGTTTGGCGCCAAAGGGGATGGCCAGGCGGATGACAGCGCGGCGCTCCAGGCGGCTATCGACAAAGCAGAGAATCGCACGCGCGAGGGAATCCTGTTTGTGCCGCAGGGGCGATATCGGATCACCCGGACGATTTACGTGTGGCCGGGTGTGCGGGTGTTTGGGTATGGCGCTACCCGTCCGGTCATTGTGCTTGGCGCTCACACACCCGGCTACGAAAAGGGAATCGGCCTGATGGTGATGTTCGCGGGAGCGAGACCGGGCGGGGGCGGCAGAGGGCGGGGGTTCCGGATTCCGTTTCCGCCGCCGGGAACGGTTCCCGCGAGTGAGACGATGGCCGACGCCAATCCCGGAACGTTTTATTCGGCGATGAGCAATATCGATTTCGAGATTGGGGACGGGAATCCGGCCGCGGTGGCGATCCGTTTTCATGCCGCGCAACACGCGTATCTGAGTCATTTGGATTTTCATATCGGGTCGGGCCTGGCCGGGCTTACCGAGATTGGGAATTATGCGGAAGATCTGAAATTCTATGGAGGCCGGTACGGAATCCTGACAGACAAGCCATCCGCGGCCTGGCAGTTCACGCTCGTGGACTCCGCGTTCGAGGGGCAGAGGGAAGCGGCTATCCGGGAACATGAGGCGGGCCTGACGCTGGTGCGGGACAGCTTCCGAAACGTTCTGACAGCCATCGCGATCGATCCGGAAGACTACGACCAGCTGTGGGCGAAGGACTGCCGGTTCGAAAACGTTTCGCAGGCGGCGATCGCGATCGGAAATGAGAAGAGCCTGCTGAACGAAATCGGCGTCGACAATGCGGTCGCGATCGGCGTGCCAACGTTTGCGATGTATCAGCCGAGCGGCCGGAAAGAGGCCGGCAAGGGACCGATCTATCGGGTGAGGAATTTTAACTACGGATTGATTCTGCCGGGCGAGGGATCGACGGGGGTTCTCAGCCATCGATACGAGCCCGCGGCTCTGACGGCGGCGCCCGCTCCGCTGCCTCCGGCGATCCCGCAGCTGCCGCCATCATCGGCGTGGGTGAACGCGCGAAGTCTCGGCATCACGGGTGACGGCAAAACGGACGATACGGCGGCGATTCAGAAGGCGGTTGAGGGAAATCGCGTGCTGTACTTCCCGAGCGGTGTGTACATTGTGAAGGAGACGATCCGGCTGCGGCCGGACAGCGTGATTATCGGGCTGCATCCGCTGCTGACGCAGTTCGATCTGCCGGATGGCTCGCCGGGATTTCAGGGTGTCGGCGCGCCGCACGCAGTGATGCTGGCGCCGGCGGGCGGATCCAATCTGATCAGCGGAGTCGGTATCTACACGGGCGGGATTAATGCGCGCGCCGTGGGACTGCTGTGGCTGGCGGGGGAATCGTCACTGGCGGAGGATGTGAGGCTGCTGGGCGGGCACGGGAGCGGCACGATCAATCCTTACAACGCGAATCATACGGGCGATCCCGACATGCAGAAGCGCTGGGATGGGCAGTATCCGAGCATCTGGGTGACGAACGGCGGCGGAGGAACGTTTGCGAATATCTGGACACCGGATACATTCGCGCAGGCGGGTTTCTATGTCTCGGATACGAAGACGCCGGGGAACGTGTATGAGATGTCGCTGGAGCATCACGTCCGGATGGAGATGAAGCT
>CAZPZE010000827.1:0-3953 GCA_964590625.1 uncultured Solibacteraceae bacterium | reverse complement strand
GATCTGTCATTCAGGCGCTTGCGGTGATTCGCGATAAGGCGGCGTTCAGGAGCGCACGGATTCCGGAAATTGTGCGGTGGGTATCGGCGCAGCAGGGGAAATAGAGGAAGATGGACGCCAAGACACCCGACGGCTGGTAACCACAACAGTTCATCCCTTTGAGCTATCCTTCTGAAACTGCTGCCCGATAGCCTGCACTTCGCACCACACGCGGATCAGATTACCTCTCCAAAACTGTCCGATCTCTTTTTCGGTATACCCGCGGCGCACCAGTTCGAGCGTCACGTTGAACGCATCCGCCGCGCTGTTCCAGCCGTCGACGCCGCCGCCGCCATCGAAATCGGAAGAGATCCCGACATGATCGATACCAATCAGCCGGACGGCGTAATCGATGTGGTTCACGAAGTCCTTCACGTTGGCGCGGCCCGCGGGAGGATACTTCGCGTCGATCCCGGCCAGTTGCTTGTCGTAGTCGGCGCGGCGTTCGGGTGAAAGAGCGTCGAGAGCGGCGTTACCGCGCCCGCCTCCGCGCCCGCCTCGTGCGACCCCCGCGGGGGCGGCGCCTTCCACGGGACAGCCCCGCGCCGCCACCGCAGGAGGCCCGAAGCTTCCCCGGCCTCCGCGCCCTCTGCCGCCCGCCGCGGCAGCGAGACCGAACTCCTCGCGCAGTTTCGCCAGCGCCTCCGTCCGCTCTTTCGAATCGACTTTGATATAGGATGCGAAGCCCACGATCTGAATCACGCCGCCGTTCTTTTTCAGAGCGAGTAACTGTTCGTCGTCCATGTTGCGGCTGACGTCCGCCAGCGCGCGAACCGCGGAATGCGACGCAATAACCGGCGCTTTGGAAAGCCGGATCGCTTCCAGATTCGCGCCTTTCGAGGGATGCGAAAGATCGACCATCATCCCGAGGCGATTCATTTCCGCGATCACCTGGCGGCCGAGCGGCGAGAGCCCGTTGTTATAGAGATAACCCTGCGCCTCGCCGGTGTTCGAGTCGGCGAGCTGACTCGCGCCGTTGTGAGCGAGCGACATGTAACGTCCACCGCGATCGTAGAATTCCTTCACGCGGCTGATATCGGTTCCGATGGGATATCCGTTTTCCACCCCGATGACCGCGATGCGCTTGCCTTGCCGGTGGAGCGCAAGCACGTCGGCGGGCGACAGGGCGAGGCCGATCTTATCGGGCGCGATCTGCTCCGTCAAACGGTGCACGGCGTCAAATTTCGCGACCGCCTGGCGGTACGCATTCTCGTAACCTTCGGGCGTGAGTGGTCCCTGGCCGACGTAAGCGATCATGAACGATACGTTCATATCGCCTTCCTCCATCTTCGGAAGATTGACCTGCGTCGTGAGACGCATGGTGTAGTTGCAGTCGGCCGTGAAGTTGGAGGGCTCAATATCGTTATGCGTATCGAGCTTGATCACCCGGTGGTGAATCGCTTTCGCTTTGGCGATAAGCGCGCCCTCATCTTCAGAAGGCGCGGCTGTCTGGGCATGCAGCAACAGGGCGGCCGCGGCGGCGGCTGCGCCGGCAAAGGCAAATGTGCGCGATGTGGATTTCAATCTCGTTCTCCTGTTCTCAATAACCGGCGGCCGTGCCGGATCTCCGCGGATCTCCCGCCCCCTGCAGCCAGCCACCATCGATCAGAATCATTTCCACCTCCGCCGTTACCGGGCCGGCTTCGTAGCGGGCGTCATGGCCTCGGGTCTTCAGCGCCTCGATCGTATCGGGTGAAATTCCGTGCTCCATCGTGATGCGGTCCGGCATCCATTGGTGATGAATGCGCGGGGCGTCCACGGCATCCTGCGCGTTCATGCCGAAGTCCACCACGTCCACGAATGCCTGCAGGATCGCCGACGGAATGCGCGATCCTCCCGGTCCGCCCAGCACCGCGAAAAGCTTGCCGTCTTTCAGAACAATCGTGGGCGCCATGGAGGAAAGCGGTCTCTTGCCGGGTTCAATGGTGTTGGACTTTCCCTGAATCAGGCCGAACAGATTCGGCGCGCCGGGTTTCGTAACGAAATCGTCCATCTCGTTGTTCAGAAGAATCCCGAGCCCCGGTACCGTGATCCCGTTGCCGTAGCCGCCGTTAAGCGTGAAGGTGACGGAAACAGCGTTCCCTTGCTCGTCCACCACGTCGAAATGCGTTGTTTCGCTGCTTTCGGCGCCTGCGGGCTTGCCGGGCCCGATGACGTTGCTGGGCGTTGCATGGGCCGGATCGATGGAGGCGCGGCGGCTCGCGATGTAAGCGGGGTCGAGCAATCCTTCGACGGGGTTCTTCACAAAATCCGGATCGCCGAGATACTCCGCCCGGTCGGCGTAAAATCGCCGCATGACTTCCGCTTCGTAATGCAGGGAGGAGGCCGAGCCGAACCCGCCCTTCTCGTATCCGGTACCATCCAGCATGCCCAGCATCTGAAGTATGCCCAGGCCGCCGGCGCTCGGCGGCGCCGCCGTGATGATCGTGTAGTTGCGGTATTTGCCGGTAAGCGGCGTCCGCTCGACGGCCTTGTAATTTTTCAGATCGTCGAGCGTGATCAGACCTCCGTTCGCGGCCATCGCGTCGGCGTAGATATGCGCGGTTTCGCCGAGATAGAATTCATCCGCCCCGTGTTCGGCGATGCGGCTCAGTGTGCGCGCGAGATCGGGAAACGTGACGATGTCCCCCTGCTCATAAAAATTGCCGTCCCGCTGGAAGACGCGCTTCGATTCCGGATCGTTCGCGAGGCTGCGCGAATGCAGCGATTCGGCCAGCGCGTAAGGGGCAGGGAAGCCCTTCGATGCCATCGTGATGGCGGGAGCGAGATCCTCGGCCCACGTGAGTTTGCCGAACTTTTTGTGCGCCATCTCGAATCCGCGCACTGTTCCAGGCACACCCGCGGACCGCCAGCCCCGCGAGCTGTCCCGCGTCGGATTGCCGTCGGCGTCCAGATACATATCTTTGGACGCCTTGCCGGGCGCTTCCTCGCGGAAGTCGATGAAGGACGTGGTCCCATCGGCCAGGCGGATCGTCATGAAACCGCCGCCGCCGATTGCGGCCGCGAAAGGATAGGCCGCGTTCAGCGCGAAGCCGACGGCGACCGCGGCGTCGATGGCATTGCCGCCGTTCTTCAGGATTTCAACGCCCGCCTCTTCGGCGGGATGCGAAGCCACCACCATCGCATGCCGCGCCCGCACAGGCTCGCGCGCTTCGAGCGGCGTGCCAATAAAGCAGACGGCGGACTGAATGAAAAGAACGGCGGACGAAAGGCCGGCCGTGAGAGAGCGGAAAGTATAGCGAGGCATCGGTTCTCCTGGTCTCGACCGACTGAGTCTGTCTTGACCCGGAAGGACCTGGCCGGGTGAGAAAAGAAATTCTAACACGCGGGGAAAGGAGGATTCATATTTTCGCTGAATTTTTCGCTGAATTCCGAGCCGCCGGATTCGGCCCGGCGCCCCTCCGGCGCCAGCCACCGAATCCGCTGCTGTTTCATTGATAATGTAGGAGATCACATGCAGGAACCTTCTCGTCGAGAGATCCTGAGCGGCGTTGCGGTCGCAGCCGGCGCAACGGTGGCCAGCGATCGTCCGCTGGACGCGCAAACGCCCCGCGGTACAACGCCGGCGAACGGCCGCCCGGCTGACGAGCCCTTCGGCTATTGCCTCAACACCAGCACCATTCGCGGTAACCAGCTGGACATTGTCGCCGAGATCGCCGTCGCCGCGAAGGCGGGTTATCACGCCATCGAGCCGTGGACGAATGAGCTCGACGCGTACGTTCAGGCGAAGGGCACGCTGAAGGAGCTGGGCCAGCGCATCCGGGATGCCGGACTCGTCGTCGAGAACGTGATCGCCTTCAACTCCTGGCTGAGCGACGATGATGCGACGCGCGCGGCCGGCATGGAGACGATCAGGCGCAATATGGATAAGGCCGCGCAGATCGGCGCCAGACACATCGCGACGACTCCCGGCG
>CAZPZE010000826.1:0-9684 GCA_964590625.1 uncultured Solibacteraceae bacterium | reverse complement strand
CATCGTGATGTTGATCTTGTCGCTGTTGGGAACGATTTCGGTATCCGGGACGCCGGTGTAATCGATGTATCCGTACTGGCTGTAGAGCTTGGTCAGGTTCTTCATGCCATTACGCATCTTTTCGTTCGAGAACGCCATGCCTGGGCGCAGCCCGAAAGCGTAAGTCAGGAAGTCCGTGGAGCGGAACAGCTTGACACCGGTGAAATCCATCTTGCCGACGTTATACTTCCTGCCCTCTTCGACCGGGATTGTGATGTCTTCGGCGCTGCCGATGTGATTTTCCTTGATCAGCGGGATGTGGATCTGCCCGTGCGCGCCGCCCGTGGCGCGCAGTTTCAGGGTTTCGTCGAGCACCTTGGCCGTGGCGTAACCAGCGTTTCCGTAAGCGTCGCGAATGCGTTCCTTATCTTCTTCGAGCTTGTCCTGATCGAAGGTTTTGGGGAAGAGCTCTTCGAAGAAGATCGAGTGCGGAATCCCGATCGGCTTCAGGTTCTTCATCGCATTGATCACGTCACGCCGGCTGAATGCCTTGTTTCCGAGAATCGTGATCTTGCCGACCGAGACTTTCGGACCTTCATCCACCACGAAAGCAACTTCCATCGAAGTCGGCGGTACCTGGTGGAGTTCCGGGGTCACGGTGGCGAACTGGTGCCCGCGTTCCGCAAGCAATTCCTTAATGACGACGGCCGCGCGGTTGATGACGTTCGGGTCGTACATCGATTCCTGCACCATGCCGACCTTGCGTTCCTTGAGCCGGTCGAGCACGTCGGAGATTGACGCCGATTTCAGGCCGGGATAAGTGATGTTGCGGATCATCCGGCGCTCGGTGAGAACGAAGCGGACGATGATTCCGCCTTCCTCGCCGCGCTCGGTTTCGAGACTGATGTCGTCAAAACGATTGGTGTTCCAGAGCGCCATGAAATCGCGGCGCAGAGTGTCCTGGTTGTAGACGTCGCCTTTACGGCTGAAAATCAGCGCGCGCAGCGTATCCTGCGGCACGCGGCGCGATCCGCGGAATTCGATGGCTTCGATGACGTCCGGGGCCAGTTTCTGGCCGGCAGCGGGGGCGGCTGGCGGAGTCGGCGTTTCAAACTGAGGAGCCTGCACGGCGGGCTGCGTTCCGGGCGCCGGAGCCGGCGTGGGAGGCGTCTGCGGCGCCTGCGGCGGCAGATTGGGCTGGGCGGGCGGCCGGTTGGCAGGCGTGTTCTGCTGCGGCTGCGGAACGTTTTCGAACGGATTGTTCTGGCTGGCGGGAGGCGGGGGCGTATTTTGCTGAGCAAGCAACAGCTGCCCTGCGATCAAAAGACCGCCGAGACAAACCATGACCTTGGTCAGGCGCACGGGCCTGAATGAATTCATGAAACCGGGTTCCTTCCCATCGTGCAAGAGTTCAGGGACGCATCTCGACCGCACCGCGTTCCCTATGCACGTCGGCGCGCCATTTGGCGATTTCTACATTCTAGCGGACTTCCCCCGCTGGCTCAATGTGACTGCGAAGCACAGGTGCCGTTCAGGCGTCACTCGGTGTGAAAACCCGAAAACCGCCTGGGGTTCAACGCCGCGATTTCTTTACGGCGCTTCGTGAAGGTCCGGCGCACTTTTCCTTCGTTCCACAAACTCGTTTGCGACAATCACAACGTGGACAACCGGCGCATGTGCCCGAATTGCCGGGCGTTCATCACCACGTCAGACCGCGTTTGCCCGTATTGCCAGACCCGCGTGGGGCCGCGAGCCATTGACCGGCGCACCCCGGGGACGGTACTGGGCGGCCTGATTCCAGCGGCGCATTTCACCACAGTACTGATCCTGCTGATCAATCTGGCGATGTACGGCGCGAGCGGCTGGCTGAGCGGCTCTTTCGGCGACATGAACCCTCGCGCGCTCTGGGTTCTGGGCGCGAAACTGGGCCCGAGCATCTGGATGGACCACGAATACTGGCGGCTCGTCACAGCCGGGTTTCTCCATGGCGGTCTGCTGCACATCCTGTTCAACATGTATGCGCTGTTCATCATCGGCACGCAGGTGGAGCAGCTGTTCGGGACCCCGCGCTACCTCGTGATCTATTTCGCCAGCAACGTCGGCGGGTTCTGGCTGAGCGCGCGGATGAATCCAATACTTTCGATCGGCGCTTCCGCCGGAATCATGGGACTGATCGGAGCCGTTGTCGCGTTCGGGCACGTCAGCGGAACGCCGGTCGGGCGGATGATCCGCAATCAGTATCTCGGGCTGCTGGCCATCAACCTGGTCTGGGGTTTTCTTCCCGGGATGGCGGTCGATAACTGGGCGCACGTCGGCGGTTTTCTGGCCGGCCTCGGGATTGCCTGGGTTTCGGGAACGCCGATGCGGTCAACCCAGGCGCAGGAGGGCATGTGGCGCGCGCTCGCCGCGGGCTGCGTCCTCATCACGGCGTACTGTTTTTACCTGATGTACTCGCACTTCCCGTCGCCCGAAGAGCTGCGCATGATTTTCCGGATGGGCTAAGCGGAAAACGGCTCAGCCGAGCATCTGGATCAGCGCCTGGATGTAACCGAACGCGTACGCAAACGCCTGCGCTCCGCCCGTATCGCCGGGAATCTGCGGAACGTGATCCGGCATGATCATGTACGGATAGCCGACTTCCTGATAAGTCTTGATGGCTTCGATCATGTTGACACTGCCCACATCCGGGAACGTCTCCTGGAAATCGCCGAACTTGCCGTGGATATTCCGGAAGTGCACGTTGAAAATCTTCTTCCGTGATCCGAAGTAGCGGATCAGGTCGTGGATTTCGCGGTTCGGGTCCTGCAGCATCTCGGAAACCGTGCCCTGGCAGAAATTCAGGCCATGATACGGGTTTTCATGCATCGCGATGAACTTCTTGAGGCCTTCGGGCGACCCGAGAACCGTGTGGACGCCGCGGTAGCCTTCGGGCTCCGGCATGCCGGGATCGTGGGGGTGGCAGGCGATACGGATCTTTTCCTCCGCCGCAACCGGAACGACACGTTCGAGGAAGTAATCGATCCGCTCCCAGTACTCATCCGCGCTGACGGGGCCGGCGCCGGTGAGCTTGTCTTTGTCCGTGAGCTGCGCCACGGCTTTCTGGTAGTTCCAGGTGCTGTAGGTGCTTTCGCCGCGCCCCGGCGTGCGGCCGATCCGGACCACGCCGAGAATGCTCATGTTGTATTTCACGGCCGGAATCCCGACCTTCGCGCAGTTGCGGATCATCTGCTGGATCTGCTCGATTTCGCGGTCGCGGTCCGGGCTCTTGCCGAGCATAATCGCGGCCATCGGATGGTTCGCGATGAAGGCGGATGGCAGCGGCACCGGAACCATATCGAGCGTGATGCCGTGTTTCTCGACGCGTTCCCGGAGTTGCGTGAGACCTTCGACGGACCATTTCTCATCGAGGGTGGGCGAGATTTCGCCGCTGCAGATATTCTTCACGCCGAGCGACGACATCACGCTCAGAACGGGATCTTTATCCGAATGCTGCGTGCCGATCCGCATGGTGGCCTTGCGGCCGGCCTCGGCGGGAGTACCCCAGCTATAGGTGGGTGCGCTCTGGGCGAGGGCGGCGGGCGCCAGGGCGAGAGCGCCGCCCGTGGTCTGGAAAAACCTGCGTCTGTTCATGATCTTCTGTTCTCCAGGTATATCAGAAATGTCAACACGGAAAAAGCCGCCTTCAGGTCTTGCCTCAGACCTGTGGTGTGCGTCATATTGGAATCAGAACGTCGAACCTGATGTAGAGCGCTGCCATTTCCGGTTTCCGCTGCCCCGTTTTCCCGGGGACGAAGTGTTCGGACGTCCATATGCGAAACGACACACAGCGGACAGGATCAAATGACGGCGGAAACCTACCAGCTTCTGTTCTTCACCGAGCTTGCGGGCCTGCCTGTCTTCGATCTGAAACACAGGCGCATCGGGCGTGTGCGCGACGCCGCCATCGTTCCGCTGATTCATCCGGCGCGCGTTGATCGTTTTCTGGTCGGGGCCGGGTCTTCCTGGCTTTCCGTGCGCTATGACCAGATCGCCACAATATCCCTCAAGGGTATTCAACTCTCGAACGAGAGGCTTTACCCCTACCATTCGGACGAATACATGCTGCGGATCCAGCGCGATCTGCTCGATCAGCAGATTATCGACGTCAACGGCCGGAAAGTGGTTCGTGTGAACGATGTCACGTTCGAAATCCAGCGCGACGAGCGCGATTCGCTCGCGGTGCTGGAAGTGGATGTCGGGGTCCGGAGCATTCTCCGGCGCGTAATGCAGGGCGCTGCGCCGCCGATGCTGATCCGCCGGCTGCAGCGGCCGATTCCGCCTAATTCCATTCGCTGGGAGTTCTGCAACATCGTCGAGGCCGATCCGCAGCGTCGGCTCCGGCTTAATATTTCGCACGACAAGCTGGAAACGCTGCACCCGGCCGACCTGGCGGATATCGTGGAAGAGCTTTCGCCGGATGACCGGCAGGCGATCATAGGCACGATCGACAGCGAAGTGGCGGCCGAGGCGCTGTCCGAGATCGATCCGAAGATGCAGGCCAGCATTCTGGAGGCCCTCGAACCGGAAGTCGCGGCGGGCATCGTGGACGAAATGGCGCCCGACCAGGCGGCCGATGCGCTGGGTGAGCTCGAAGAAGAAACCTCGGCCGGGATTCTGGAAGAGATGGAGGTCGAGCCGGAATCTGACGTCCGCGAACTGCTCGAGTACGACGAGGACACGGCCGGCGGCATGATGAACACCGAGGCGATCGTGCTCAGCGAAGAATTGCTGCTCGCCGACGCGATGGCCCAGCTTCGCGAGCAGGCCGACGCGCTCGAAAGCACGCACGCCGTTTTTCTGGCGGACAAGCAGGGCCGGATCACCGCGCAGGTGCCGGTATCACGGCTCTTTCTGGCGGATGGGCGCAGTCCGCTGCGACAGTTGGCCGGCGATGACCGCCTGATCTCCACGCGCGCCGATGAGACGCAGAAGCGCGTCACCGAATTGTTCGACAAATACAACCTGCTGGCTCTGCCGGTGCTCGAGGAAGACGGCACGCTCGCAGGCGTGATCACAGCCGACGACGTCATCTCGGTTCTGAGGAAGATGTAGAATGGCGGGATTCATCAGCCGCTGGCGGCGGCACCTGCTCGTGTTTCTGGCTGTCCTCGGGCCGGGATTCATTACCGCCATGGTCGATAACGACTCGGGCGGCATTCTCACGTATTCGCAGGCGGGGGCGCGCTGGGGCTATCTGCCGCTGTGGACACTCGCGCCCATCACGCTGGCGCTGATCGTTTCCCAGGAAATGTGTTCCCGCATGGGCGCGGTGAGCGGCAAGGGACTATCCGATCTCATCCGCGAAGAATTCGGCCTGCGGATCACGTTCATCATCATGGCGCTGCTGGTTCTCGCCAATATGACGAACATCATGGCGGAATTTGCCGGCGTCGCGGTGTCACTCGATATCTTCGGCGTGAGCAAATTCATTTCGGTGCCGATTGCCGCGCTGCTGGTGTGGTTTCTGGCCGTGATGGGGAGCTACGAGAAGGTGGAGAAGATCTTTCTCTTCGCCTGCTCCATCTTCGCCGTCTACATCGCGGCCGGAATTCTGGTGAAGCCAGACTGGGAACAGGCCATGATCTACAGCGTGAAGCCGAAACTGATGTTCGACGGCGGCTACATCACGATGCTGATTGCCATGGTCGGGACCACGATCGCGCCGTGGATGCAGTTCTATCAGCAGGCGGCCGTGGTGGAGAAGGGAATTACGGCAAAGGAATACCGGGAGTCGCGCGTCGAAGTGGTGGTCGGCTGCATTCTGACGTCCGTGATTGCGTTCTTCATCATCGTGGCGTGCGCCGGCGCGTACCGGGATCATCCGACCGATATCGACAGCGCGCAGCAGGCCGCACAGGCGCTCAAGCCGTTCGGGGCGTATGCGTATCTGCTGTTCAGCGCGGGGCTGCTGAATGCGTCGGTGTTTGCGGCGTGCATCCTGCCGCTTTCGACGGCGTACTCTGTCTGCGAAGGTTTGGGGTTCGAGTCGGGCATCAACAAGAAGTGGAAAGAAGCGCCGATTTTTTACTGGCTCTACACGATTCTCATCGCGGGGAGCGCGCTGCTGGTCATTTCGCCGGGCTTCGACATGGTGAAGAACATCCTGCTTTCGCAGGTGCTCAACGGTATGCTGCTGCCGTTCATCCTGATTTTCATGATTCTGCTGGTCAACAAGCAGGGGATTATGAAGGAATGGGTGAATCCGCCGTTTTATAACGGCGTGGCGTGGGCGACGGTGGTGATCGTGATCGGCATGACGCTGGCGCTGATGGGAATTACGATTCGGAATCCACAATGATCGACGAACAGGCTTTTCGCAAACACGCCGAACAGGCGATCGAACAACTGCAGCGCGCGCTCGAGAGGGCGGCGGACCATTACGGCTTCGAGGTCGACAGCAATCAGGGCGCGCTGACGATTGAGTTCGAGGATCCTCCGGCGCGGTTCGTGGTGAGTCCGAATGCGCCGGTGCGCCAGATCTGGGTTTCGGCGCGGGTGAAGAGTTTCAAGCTCGATTGGGATGAGGCCCGGAATGCTTTCGTGCTGGGCGGAAAAGATCTGAAGGAGCTGATCGCAGGCGTGATCGGCGAGCAACTGGAAGAAGACGTCACGCTTTAGTGGACACTTTCAGTCGCGTCAGCTCAAGCGACGCTGAAGTCGCGTGTCCGGGATTAGTCTAATCAGCCCGGGCGGCGACCGAGTAGCTGGTGCTGCGCCCGCCTCCCGGCGACCAACAGCATCTGATTCCTGCAGCCGTAAAGCGGTAAACTGCTGACCATGGCGCGCCGATCGGGGAAGGCGGGGGCAAGGGCGCTCCTGTTTCTTTGCGCGACGACTCTGCTGCCTGGGCAACAGCCCTCGGTTTTTTCCGTGACGAGTTCGCTTGTGACGGTTCCCTGTTCCGTTACAGACGCGATGGGCGCTCCGGTCACGGATCTCACCCTCAGCGATTTCGACCTCTTCGTCGATGGCGTCCGTCATCGCGTTGATTACCTATGGACCAATTCGGACCGCCCCCTGCTTCTCGGCATCGTGAATGACGTCAGCCTGAGCCAGTCCGCCCGGACCGCCGAGGGGGAACATGAGATCGACCGTCTGCTGGAACAACTCATTCACGGAACGGATCGCGCGTTCGTGGTTTCCGTAAATGAGAACGTTCTGCTCAAATCAGAAGTAACTCGTGGAGAGTTCGGGCTCCGGAACGCATTCCTGCCATTGCAGGGCGCTCCGTTCGGTACTCAGTGCGGGGAAGGTGTGGGCAATGATGGGCGCCTCCACCCTGCCTGCGGGGGAACCGCACTATGGAACGCAATCTACTCGAGTGCGCGCCTGAAGTTCACGTCAGCTTCCGCTAACCAGGTTCTTCTGGTTCTTTCCGATGGTAATGACACGGGAAGTACGCATAGCTTCGATGAGTCATTGCACGAGATCAGGCGAAGTGGAACTGTGGTGTATGCGGTCATCTACCCCAATGAGCTCGGCGTTTCCTCTTCCAATGAGCTGCAGCGTTTGGCCGAGGAGACCGGAGGACAGAGCTTTGTATTACAGGGGATACGTCTCGATTCCGTTCTTTCCAGCATCGCGACGACCATTCAGGCTCGGTTCATCCTGGGTTTTTTGCCCGATTCGCCCTCGACTGGCGACCAGGGGCACAAGCTCAGAGTCTCTGTGCACCGCAATGACGTGGTGGTTCGGGCGCGAGACCAATACTCGGCACCCTGACGCGTATCACCACTGGATGTCTTCCCCGCCTTCCAGAGGCAGCGAAAGAATCGCATTCGTGTTGGCTGGCCATTGGACTGGGTACAGCGTTCCATCGTGGAGTTTCCGGATCTTCAGCTTTTCGAGCGCGGCGGTGGGGTTTCCGCCCGCCTGCTGGATCGCCTGCCGGATGGTGTTCGACTTCGGCAGGTCGGTCAGCACTCCGTTCACCTTCACCCGGATATAGGCGTTGATCCCGCTGCCGTGCGGCAGAACGGTATAGGTGTGCGGATCGGCCGTCTGCAGGTACTTCGTGGCGTCCGTCTGGAAGGCCGCGACGGAGTTGTGCAGCTCTTCCGAAGTGCGCGCCGAGAAGACAACGAAATCGAAGTCATTCGTCGAGACCTTCGTCATCATTTGGAGCTCATACCAGCGCGCGGCGGGGCCGAATTCAAATCGTTTGACCGTTGTGGCATCGGGATGCTCCACCCGATCGCCGATATGGACCTCCGCGCTGCGCGGAATCAGGCGGTAGCCCGGCCCGCCTTCCCGCGGCGCGAAATCGTACCAGTCGATCTCGTACCCGATGACCTCGGGCTTCAGTTTGACCTCCACGTCGATTGAACCGGGTTTCGAGCCCTCCGTGACGCTCTGAATGTCCGCAAGGGGACCGGCGACAACCGCCGCCCCAGGCTTCATCACCGGCGCCACGACCCGAAGCGAGTTCACCGGCGTCAGGTCATTGCGCGCCTGGAACAACTGCGTCCGTTTCGGAACGGCGAGGGGCAGGGCATCCACGATATTGGCAGCCAGCCGGGAGGATTCGTTTATCGGCAGACAGCCGGCAGTTTCGAGGCCCAGCGTCCACGAGTACAGCTCCTGCGCCGTTATCGCGTCCATCGCCGCGCGAGTGACCACGACGCGCGCACCGGTTCGACCTTTCCGCTCGATCGAGAGCCCGTGCGGCGACGCCGTACAGATCGTTTTCTTCGGAATTCGGGGAATGGAGACCACGGCCCGGGCGATCGTCGCATCCTTCGGACCGGGCGGAATCATGAGCATCGCCGAGCCCGTCAACCGGAAGGCCGGAACCGGATGCGCGCATCCCGCCAGACCCAGCACAGCGGAGGCGACAGCGGCAACTAGTGAAACCCGTAACATAAATTCCGAAAATAGCGCTTGCAAACGCCCTCCCGATAGTACTAAATAGTTAGTATGCGTCGCAAGAGCACGGTACTCACACAGCAGGAACTCGAAATCATGAAAGTCGTCTGGGAGCACGACACGGTCACAGTAAGGGAGGTGTACGAAACGCTGCTGAAGCGGCGGAAAGTCGCCTATACGACCGTCATGACCATGATGAAGATCCTGGAACAGAAGAAATATCTAAAGAAAAATCAGACGGAACGCGCCCACGTCTACCGCCCCTCGCAGCCGCGCCAGAAGGTGATTGGCGGCCTCGTGCGCGAGTTCGTCAACCGCGTTTTCAACGGATCGGCCGAGCCCCTGCTCGTCCACCTGGTGGAGGAGCACGACCTTTCGCGTGAAGATCTCGAAGAAATCGCGCGTCTGCGAAAGGAAAAAGAATGAATTCCCAGCTGATCTGGAGCGACGTACTGGCTTACTCGCTGCAGGTCGGCCTGGTGGTGTGCGCCGGCGCGGCCATCCCGGCATTGTTCCGGATCCGCGCGCCTCGCGCCCGCCTGCTGTTCTGGCAGATTCTGCTCGCCGCCTGCGTCGCGCTGCCATGGATCCGCGGCTGGAAGCAGGAAGTCGTGGCCGGGGCGGTGCACCAGATTCGTGTCTTCGCGCAGGCGGGGCCGGTATCCGGCGCGCCCGCCGCGCCGCACACGATCCCGTTCACGGCCATTGCGCTTTTGGCGATCGCCGCCGGGATCGCAATCCGGCTGGGCAACCTCATCGCGGGACTGCTGCGCCTGCAGTCGTACCGCCGCCGCGGACGCG
>CAZPZE010000825.1:0-3322 GCA_964590625.1 uncultured Solibacteraceae bacterium | reverse complement strand
GAAGCGGCGAGAGTGAGGAAGGATCCGAGGAACGCAAATCCGGCGCCCGGCCCGATATACGCGAACACCGGCTGCATGCGATCACCATGTTAACGCGCAGTAAAATCGAGACGTGAAGTTGCGGCGCGTTGCGCTTTATCTGGCGTTTATCACGAGCGCCGCGGCGCAGACTCCGGTCATCCTGATCTCCATCGATACGCTGCGCGCGGATCATGTGGGAGCGTACGGCTACCGCAAGACGCCGACGCCGAACATCGATTCGTTTGCGGCGCACGGCACGCTGTTCGCCCAGGCGGATTGCCAGATTCCGTTCACGGGGCCATCGCATACGACGCTGCTGACCTCGACTTATCCATTCGAAAACGGGGTGGAGGAAAACGCGCAGCCTGCGCCCGCGGGCGAGGCGACGCTGGCGACCGTACTGCATGCGCGGGGATACAAAACCGCGGCGTTCGTGGGTTCGGCTTTCCTTGAAAAGGAAATGCATCTCGATGCGGGGTTCGATTTTTACGACAGCCCGTTTCACTTCGATGCGTTTTCGCCGATCTCGGGATCGATGCTGATGGGCGTCGCGCCGGGGAGCGATGCCGCTGGGCGAGAGCGCCGCGATGGAGCGCTGGTGGTGCGGGCGGCGCGGCAATGGCTGATGGAGAATCGGGGCGCGCCATTGTTCGCGTTCGTGCATCTGTTCGATCTGCACAAGCCTTACTCGCGCGGCAGCTATGACGGCGAACTGGCGTATGTCGATGGATTGATCGGCACGCTGAAGAAAGCGCTCACAGAGGCCGGGCTGTGGGACAAGGCGATCGTGATTCTGACGGCGGATCACGGGGAGAGCCTGGGGGATCATGGCGAATCGAGCCACGGGTATTTCATCTACGAGAGCACGCTGCATGTGCCGCTGATGATTCACTGGCCCGCGGGCGATGCGGGGCATCCGGAGCGCGTGGAGGATCCGGTGGGGCTCATCGATGTCGCGCCGACAGTGCTCGATCTGTTGCATGTGGCGAAGCCGGCGTCGTTTGAAGGTGGCGATCTGTTTGGAGCGCATGGGGCGGTGTATGCCGAGAGCGTGCATGCGCGCGACGCGTTCGGGTGGGCGCCGCTGCGGAGCCTGCGGGTGGGCGAATACAAGTACATCGAAGCGCCGCATCCGGAGCTTTATGATTTGCGGAGCGATCCGGGCGAGCGCGTGAATCTGGCAGCGAAGGATGCGTCGGAGGCGAATGAGCTGCGGGGGCAGCTGGCGAAGCTGATGGCGCGGTATCCGCGGAAGAATGGGGCGCCGAAGAGTGCGAATCCGGGCGCGGATGCGCTCCTGCATTCGCTCGGATATCTGACGGCGGGTCCGCGAAGCGCGGCAGCCGGGCCGGGCGCCGATCCGAAAGAGCGGCTGCCGGAGTTCCATGAATATGAGACCGCGCAGTTCGAGCTGTACCGGCGTCAGGACGCGGCGGCGATTGCGACGCTGCAGCGAATACTGACGAGCGATCCGCGGAATTTGATGGCGCGCCGCGATCTGGGGAGCGCATATCTCGAAACGGGAAATTATGCGAAGGCTCGCGCGGCGTTTCAGCAGGTGCTGGCCGAGGCGCCGGACGATTACGTGACGAACTTCGATGATGGTTTCGCGGAGGAAAAGCTCGGAATGCTGCCCGCGGCGCGGGAGCATCTGGAAACGGCGGCGCGGATAGCGCCGGAGTCGGCCGCGGCGCGCGGGGAGTTGCGGGCTGTGGAGGAAAAGCTGAAATAAGCGCTGCGGCATCTACACTCGGTGTTATGGACAGCGGGAAATCGAAGGCGGCGCTGGTGCTCTCGGGCGGTGGGGCGTTCGGGGCTTATGAAGTCGGAGTGATCCGGGCGTTATGCAGGAATTGTTCGCTCGATGCCGAGGTGTTCGCGGGAACGTCCGTCGGCAATTACAATGCGGCGGTCCTCGCGATGAACAAGGGCGGTGCGTGTGCATCGGCGGATCTGTTGCAGGACCTCTGGCTGAACCGCATCGCGGATAACGGCGACGGGCACGGCAACGGCGTGTACCGGCTTCGCGGCCAGTTTGAAAACTATCTCGATTACCGGATTCCGGGAACGCCGATCGAGCAGGTGAAACGGCTCGCCGAAGATCTCGCGACTCTTGGTGAATATGCGGCGCGCAGCACGGGGAGATTTTTCGCGGCTGAGGGAACACTCTCCAACCGGCTGGCGGGCCTTGTGGATTTCAGCATTCTTCTCGACACCGATCCCTTTGCGCAACTGGTGGAGGAAACGATCGATCCGCTGGTGCTGCGATCGTCCGGCAAATGGCTGACGGTGACGGCGACGAACTGGGGCACGGGCGAGCCTCGCTCGTTCCATATGCAGGATGTGGGCGACGCGCTCACGTGGCTGGCGATCCGCGCCTCCGCCGCAATTCCGGGATTGTTTCCGCCGGTCTCGATCGAAAACGAAATCTATATCGATGGCGGGGTCGTCATGAACACGCCGATCAAGCCGGCGATTGAAGCAGGCGCGAGCGAGATTCATGTGATCAGTCTGGACCCGCGTGTTCCGGATCTCGGTAAAGATTACATCGGCACCACCGGCGACGTGGTGAATCGCGTGGTGACCGCGATGGTGGCGGAAAATATTGCTGAAGACATCGAATCCGCACGATGGATCAATGAGGGCCTGGAGGTGCTGGAGCGCATCGACGGCGAAGACCCACATCCGCACTCCGATGACGCCAAACGCTTTATTCGCGCGGCGAAACTCATGCGGGAACGCCTCGACCAGGAGGGCGAATTGCCGCGAAAATTGACGATTCACCGTTACTATCCGAAGAGGCCGTTAGGCGGCATGCTGGGTCTTTTAAATTTCCAGCGGCGCGAAATCGAGGCCATGATTGAGCAGGGATATGCCGACGCGTGCGAACACGATTGCAACGCAAATGGCTGCGTGATTCCCAAAAAAGCACCGAGAATTCGCTCGGCCGCCGCGGGTCATTTGGCACGGGGTTTGCAACGTCATCAGGCATGAGACGCCTGATTCAAAGAAAAGAAACGGCGAACCGGACGAGCCGTACGCGCCGGCAGAAAAATCTACCGATCGCGCCTGAGGCGCCTCTGGTGCTGCCGGAAGTGTCAGCGGCGCCCGCGCCGGGATCGCCCGCGGCGGTGGTGAAGGAAGAGCCGCTGCCGTTTATGGTGGCGGAGATGGCGCTTTGGGGCACTGCGATGAGCGCTCTGGTGATCCCGATTGGCGTGGCCACAGTGCTCGCGTCGCCATTCGCGATCGCCCGGGAGATGTGGCGATCGCGTGGAAGCGAGCTCACGGCGCAAACGGT
>CAZPZE010000824.1:0-3158 GCA_964590625.1 uncultured Solibacteraceae bacterium | reverse complement strand
GTCTGCGAGAGATCATCATGCGCGCATACCAGCGCAAGGATTATCAGCTCGAGACCCCCGCATGGATGGACGCCGAGGGTTTCGACATTGACGCGACTTATCCCGCGGAGAACGAATCCCGGATGCACGAAATGCTTCGAGCATTACTGACAGAGCGCTTCCAACTCCAGACTCACACCATCGAAAAGCCAACCAAAGTCCTAGCTCTGCGTGTCCGGCCAAATGGAATGGGGATACTGAAGCCGGCGACTGATCCAGGTAAGGGCGGTGTCGCATTTGCTCCGGAAAAGATCAGGGCAATTCTCACAACGATGGACAATTTCAGCGACGGACTCTCACGTATTTTGCGAATACCCGTCGTAGACGAGACAGGCCTCACCGGGAGATACACCTTCGAGTTAACCGTGCAATCGTCCCCCAGCCCGTCCGGCGATTACGATTCCGGCGCCATCATCGCCTCCCTGCAGGAAATCGGTCTGACCATGGCCAGCACTACCGTAACCGGGCAATACCTCATCGTCGACAGCGCCAACCGCATCCCATCCCCAAACTAACGGGGGGCCGCGCTTCCGCCGGACGCAACTTGTCCGAGATGCCTCAGTCAGCGGGATAATGCACCCCATCCGCCGCCGCGACGGCCCCTTTCGTCAGGGTCGCCGGAATCGCCTCATTTGTGCCCATCAAGTGAAACACGCTGCGCCCGGCATGGATCAGATAATCCGCCACGATCCGCCGATGGCAGCGCCACCACACCGCTTCCGCGCACATGATCGCTGTCCGTTGCTCCGCCGCCAACTCAAGCAGTTCCCGAAATCCCGCCCGGAAAGCATCCGCCAGCGCATAATCAGCATAGTTATGGAAGCGGCGATTGCTCCAGAATCCATTCACTTCCGCCGGAACGCCCTTCGACTCCCTGCGTAACCCGCCAGGTTCGGTAATCCGCCGGTACCCGATTCCAAACGGCTCCAACTCATCGGGCAGCACGTCCGAATTGTATTGCGGATTCGTCCGCGATCGCGGCATCCGCCGAATATCCACAACAAGCCGAACCTCACCCGCCCGCAGCAGCTCGACGAATTCCGCAATCGTCCGCGTGGAATGGCCAATCGTGAACACAGGCGCTGAGCTCGCGTTCACGCTCTCCGAACGAGGGCTCGCGCATCGGCTCCAGTTTGGCGCTCACTCTCCACGATCGTTTTCTATCACTATCGGTTTGTCCGCCGGCCCGGCGACCGCAGCCGCCGGACAGTTGCCACGTATACGCAAATTGCGTATAGTGGAAAAAGACAATGATCGATGCGCCCATGACGGTCGTGGAGACTGGGCAGTTTCTGAAAGACTCGAAAGCAATCATGACGGATTCGGAACGCGACCAACTCATCGAATTTCTTGGTGCAAACCCATCCGAAGGAGAAATCATCCCCGGAACGGGCGGCGTCAGGAAGATCCGATGGGCACTGGCTGGCCGGGGCAAACGCGGCGGCGCACGAGTGATCTATTACTTCCACAATGATCGGTTGCCTCTGTTTCTGCTGGCGGCCTATGGAAAGAACGAGAAGGCGAACCTGAGTATGGCGGAGCGTAACGAGATGAAGCGGCTGGTGCCAATCCTCGTGGCAGGCTACTCCGCCAGAAAGTAAGACATGAGCATGAAAACTACGAAATTCCGAAAGACGGCAGGAGTAAAAAAGCGGACTGCAAACAAGGGCTCAACGGTGGGATCGCGTATCGTCCGCGGGCTGGAAGAAGCCATCGCGTGGACGCGCGGCGAGAACGACAAAGTACGCGTCACGCTTGTACGCCCCCCGGATGTCGATGTGCATGAGGTTCGCACGAGTATGGGCCTCAGCCAGGCACAATTCGCAGCCAAATTCGGTTTCCCGCCGGCCACACTGCGCAATTGGGAGCAGGGTCGTTCCCGCCCCGACACCCCAACCCGCGTACTGCTGGCCGTCATTGCGAAACACCCTGAAGCGGTCGAGGACGTGTTGCGCAAGGCCAGTTGAAGCGATACCGGCGTTTAAAATCGCCCTGAAGATAGTAAGTGTCTTTCGACCTCACCGTACGGCGGGGCCTCGTAACGCTGACGCGCATCCGATGCGCCCCGCGCGCTCATCGGATGCTGAACGCTTTCTCTCGCGGTCACACTCGTCCCGCGCCGCAGCGAACAGCCTGGCTAATTCATCGTCCGTAGCTCCGCTGGCCTGCACTTCTTCACGGAAGGGCTTCAGAATTTCGCTGAGCGAAGGCGATCCGATGACCTCGCGGGAAAGCACCGCGCGGATGTAATCTTCCCGTCCCAGTCCGCTTTCTCGGGAACGCGCATCCACGCGTTGCAGGAGCTCGTCAGGCATCGGAATTTCGATTGTTCTCGTCACAGCGCCTCATAGCCTCACCTCAAGATTCCCACAGTCGCTATGTCCCAAATCTACCCTACGCCAGCGCCCCAAACGCCCCCCGGTAATGCTGAATCTCCGTCCCCACAATCGCCACCACATCAAACCGCACCAGCCCCGGATCCGCCTGCGCCCGCCGCACATAATCCCGCGCCGCCCGCCTCAGCGCCATCCGCTTATCCGCATCCACATTCCGCTCCGGCGCGCTCCACTCGCCGGACGCCCGCCACTTCACCTCAACAAACACGAGCGTCTCACCCTCGCACGCAATCAGATCGATCTCTCCGCCGCCCTGCGGCGGACGCCAGTTCCGCGCCACCACCAGCATCCCCTGCGACCGCAGATACCGATGCGCCAGATCCTCCCCGCGCCGCCCCGCGTTACCGTGCCGCCCGAATCGCAGCCGGTCCGCCAGCCGGTACAGCGGCTCCAGCGGGCTCAAATTCGAACTCCATCGATTTCCCCCGCACCACGTAGCACAAATAGTGCTCCCAGAACCGCCGGAACCGCGGGAACGCATTCACCAGAGCTTCGAATCCAAGCCATCGCCAAACGGATAGTAGCCGCACCCGCACCGAAATCTCACGAAATTTTGCTTTCGTGTAATACCCGAACCCCGCGTCCTTCGCCCCGAAATACCGGAACGAAAAGCTGTTCAGATGATGCTTATGCGTCGGGTCGCAGAACGAGCTGAAATCCGTATAATGCGGCGTCTCGATCCGCACGCGCCCGCCCGGCCGCGCCAGCCGGTGGAACTCCTCC
>CAZPZE010000823.1:0-1553 GCA_964590625.1 uncultured Solibacteraceae bacterium | reverse complement strand
ATATCGCAGCCTGAGCAGGCGATCCGCCTGCTGGCGAAGGCGGCGCAGATCGCACCGCAGCGCGCGGATGTGCAGAAGCTGATCGCGATCGAAGCGCGGAACATCAAGGCCGACGAAGATTCGGTGGCGGCGTGGGACCGCTATCTGAAGCTCGTGCCGAATGACGAGGAGGCGCAGCGCGAACGGGCGTTTGGCAAGGCGCGGCTGCAGAAGCTGGATGAAGCTTTGCCGGAACTGCGGGCATATGTCGCGAAGCATCCGGATGACGCGGTGGGATTTTATGAACTTGGGATGTCGGAAAGCGTGGACGATCCGGGCAAGGCGATCGAGCGGCTGAATCGGGCGATCGAGCTGCAGCCGGATTTCGTGGCGGCGCGGGGCGCGCGGGGGATTCTGCTGCATCTATCGAATCAGCCGGAGAAAGCGGCGGCCGATCTGCAGTTCGCGGTGGACCACATTCCCGAAGATGCGCCGGAGCGTGCGCCGCTGCTGGACCGGCTGGGGCAGGCGCTGGTGGCGATGGACCGGGTGAACGACGCGGTGCCGGTGCTGCGAAAGGCCGAAGAGCTGGCGCCGGATGATCCGCAGACGGTGCTGCACCTGGCGAACGCGCTGGCGGAGACGGGGAAGACGGACGAGTCGGATCAATTGATGGCGAAGTTCCGGCAGATGGATCCGGGAAAGCGTCCGACGAAGGTGGCGGGGCTGGTGGATTATCTGAGTCTCTCGCCCGAAGCGCGGCATGATCTCTACCGGACGCGGCTCGAGAAGGCGGTGCATGACCGGCCGGATGACATGAATTCGCAGATTCTGTATCTGAAGCTGCTGCTCTCGGACAATCAGATTCCGCAGGCGCTGGAGACGGCAAAGCAAATCGCGGCGCGTAAGCCGAGCTCGAAGTGGCTGGCGGATGCCGGGCATGCGCTGGTGGAGGCGCGGCAGTATGCGGCGGCGAAGGCGATTCTCGATCAGGCCGCGGCGGATTCGACGGCGCGGTTTGCGGGGTTCGATCTGGATCGGGCGATTGCGGCGTTCTATGTGGCGGGCGGAGGAGACGCGGCGGCGTCGGTCGGATTGAAGGCGCTGGAACAGGTGCCTGCGGGGGAGCGCGGGGCATCGTATTATCTGGCGCGTTCAGGGATGCTGGACGCGAAGGGCGATCGCGCGGGTGCGATTGCGGCGCTGCGGGGCGGCGTGAAGGCGGCGCCGGAGGATGCGGATCTTTACTGGCAGGCCGCGGTGCTGATGGTGAAGGACGGGCACGCAGCGGATGCGCTGAGTGTGCTCGATGGCGGTGCGAAGGCGCTGCCGGGGGATTGGCAGATTCCGGTGATTCGGGCGATGGTGCTGGAGGCTTCGGGGAAGACCGACGAGGCGCGGCGGGCGCTCGGGGATGCGCAGCGGCGATGGCCGGAAGCGGCGGCGGTGTGGGAGGTGGAAGGGTCGATTCTGCTGGCGCACGGGCAGGAGGCGGAGGCGCGGAAGGCGCTGGCGAATGCGAAGGCGCTGGGTGCGCATTCGGGAGACGCGGCGCCGATGACGATTTTTTATGG
>CAZPZE010000822.1:0-1520 GCA_964590625.1 uncultured Solibacteraceae bacterium | reverse complement strand
GGGCCGAGCACCTTACCGAGCTTACCGACCGAGCGCATCATGTCCGGCGTGGCGATCACGGCATCGTAATCGGTCCAGCCCTCGGACTGAATCTTGTTGACCATGTCTTCGCCACCCACGAAATCAGCGCCCGCTTCCTGCGCTTCGCGGAGCTTATCGCCGCTCGTGATGACGAGGACGCGCTTGGACTTGCCAAGCCCGTTCGGCATCAGAACCGTGCCACGGACCATCTGGTCGGCGTGCTTGGGGTCAACCCCCAGGCGCATGTGGACTTCAACGGTTTCGTCGAACTTGGCGAACTTAATTTTCTGGAGGAGCGGAACAGCCTGATCGAGTGGATACTCGCGGGTTTCGACCTGTTTCAGAGCAGCAGCGTACTTTTTGCCGGGTTTCTTTGCCATATGTCCTCATTGGTACAAGCGGCGGCGCCAAAACGCGCACACCTCCCATTGAGCTTTCCGAAGGGGTACTCATAAATCGTAGCATGCGGGGTGGGCTGGCGCAACCTGAGGGGGTTTGTTGCCTTCCCGGTCTTCCCATTTTCGGATATTCTGGTACCGTAATGCAGTCGGATCGAAGAAACATAGACTGGACACGCTGCGAACTGATCGAGCAGATCCCTGGAAAAGTATCCGGCCGGCCCATCGTTCGCGGTACGCGCATCCTTCCCGATGCGGTTGTGAACAGCTACGATCTCGGTGAATCGCTCGATGAGATTCACGAGGACTTCCCGGCATTGTCGGTGGACCAGATCGAGAGGCTGATCGAGTTCGCCCATACCCAACGCGGACAATCGGCCGCGTGAAAATATTGATCGACGAGAATCTGCCGCACCGGCTCCGCGGCAACCTTGGGTCGCACGAGACCTGGACGGTCCGTTACAGAGGTTGGGCAGGATTGAGAAATGGGGCACTGCTGCAGGCTGCCGAACAGGACGATTTCGATGTCTTCATCACTGGTGACCAGACTCTCGTAAAAGAACAAAACCTGAACGGGAGACGCCTGTCAATTCTGGTTCTTACGGCGATTGAATGGCACTTTGTGAGCCGCTGCCTCCGGCAAATCCAATCGGCCATTGAAGCAGCAGAGCCCGGATCGCTGCATATCCTGGATTGCGGAACTTTCACACGGAAAGATCCACAGGGCTGACCGTCAACTTTCCCGCTACACTGGTCCTGTGCAGACCGCACGCATTCCGGCCGCCTCGCCGGTTGAACAGTTTTTCCAGTATTCCCTGCTCGGCCTCGTCGCCGCCGCGTTCTGCGCGCTTGCCGACACCGGCCGCCTCGACCTCGCCTCTCTCACCTTCCTGCTCGGCGGAATCGTCTGGCGGATCCTGATGGTCGCGGGCGTTGTCCGCCTGCGCATCCCCCAAAAGCTGGTCACCGTCCTCGCCAGCACGTACCTCATCTTCTATCCATTCGACTTCTATTTCCTGTCGCACGATTTCTTCGTCGCCACCGCGCATGGCGTCTGCTTCCTCGGAGTAGCTCGCATCCTCTCCGCCCGCAGCGATCGCG
>CAZPZE010000821.1:0-2538 GCA_964590625.1 uncultured Solibacteraceae bacterium | reverse complement strand
CGAGGCCTCCCGCGACTCCACCAGCACAGAGCGCCGCGACATCCTCTTCGTCGGCTCCATGGACTATCACGCCAACATCGAAGCCGCCCTCGAATTCGCGCGCGACGCCTGGCCTGGCGTCCGCGCGAGCCATCCCGATTTTCGCTTCGTCATCGTGGGCCGGAATCCGCCGCAGCAGATTCGCGATCTCGCCGCACAGCCCGGCATCGTTGTCACCGGCACCGTCGATGACACTCGCCCGTGGTATCGCTCCGCCCTTGCGGTCGTCGTCCCTCTGCGCACCGGCAGCGGCACGCGGCTGAAAATTCTCGAAGCCATGGCCGCGGGGGTTCCCGTGGTTTCGACGCGCTTGGGCGCAGAAGGGCTCAACGTTCACGATGGCGAGGATATCCTCCTCGCTGAAACCGCCGCCGAAATGCAGCAGTCGGTTGATTTCCTTTCGCACTCCCCCGAGCGCTGGCAATCCCTCGCCGTTACGGGCTATGCGCTCGTCGAACGCGAATACGACTGGAAGAGCCTCGGCCAGCGTCTGTTCGAAATTCACTCATCGGGGCTGCGCTGAATGCCGCCGCTCCGCGTTCTTTCCCTGCTCGACGCCAACGCCGTCACCGGCCCCGCGAAGAACCTCATGCAGCTCGCGCGAGGCGTCAACGCCGGCACCGAAGCCCGGATTTCCATCGCTACCATCGCGCGCATCGGCGCCGACGGTACCATCCCTCCGAACCCTTTCACCGAAGCAGCCAGAGCCTTTGGTATCGAGATTGACGTCATGGGGGAGCGCTATCGCTATGATCCCGGCGTCGGCAAACAGCTCCGCGCGATCGCCGAGCGCCGCAAGCCGGATGTCATCGAAACCCACGGCGTCCGCATGCACTTCCTCGCGCGGACGAGCGGGCTTGCGGCAAAGATCCCCTGGGTTGCATTCCATCACGGCTACACCGCGGAAGATCTCAAAATGCGCGCCTATAACCAGATCGACCGCTGGTCGCTGCGCCGCGCCTCCCGCATCTTCACCGATTGCGAACCGTTTTCTGAACAGCTCGCCGGCTTCGGCATCGCGCGCGAAAAACTCCGCGCCCTCCCGAGCTCCATCGAAATTCGAGAACCCGCCACGCCGGAACAAATTGCCGCCCTCCGCGAAAGCCTGAAGATCGCGCCGGATGAACGCGTCATCCTCTCCATCGGCCGCCTCTCTGGTGAGAAAGCTCAGGCCGATCTCATCGCCGCCGCGGCTCTGTTGCCGGATCGAAAATTCCGCCTCGTCCTTGTCGGCGATGGCCCCGAGCGCAATCGCCTCCAGGATGCCGCTGTCGCCGCCGGCCTCGCTGGCGCCGTGATCTTCGCCGGCCACCAGCGCGATGTCCGCCCGTTCTACGGCCTCGCCGATGTCTTCGTTCTTTCCTCGCTGAGCGAAGGCTCCCCGAATGTCCTGCTCGAAGCCATGGCTGCCGGCACTCCGATCGTCAGCACATCCGTCGGCGGCGTTCCGGAGATGATCGAAAATGGCTGGAGCGGGCTCCTCGTTCCGCGCGCCAATCCCACCGCGCTCGCCGAAGCCATCGACCGCATGCTCGCCGACCCCGCCATGGCGAAGGAATTCACACGCAACGCCGCCGCAGTCGTGCGCGAACGTTTCTCCCCCGCGGCCTACCGAAAAGTCGTCCTCGAAGCCTACCGGGCCGTTCAATCCAGAAACGACCGGTAAATTTCCTCCATCCGCCGCGCCGCCGCTTCACGCGAAAGATTCGTCGCAACCCACGCCGCACCTTCGGACGCCATTCTGCCTCTCAGTGAGTCGTCTGTCACGACCGCCTTCAACTGCGCCGCCAGATCCGCCGCATCTCCCGCCGCAAACAGCATCCCGGTTTCGCCATGACGCACCAACTCGGGATTTCCCCCCACGTTCGACGCCACCGCCGCACATCCGCACCCCATCGCCTCCATCAGCGAATTCGAAAACGCTTCCGAAATCGAGGGCAGTACGAAAATATCGATCGCCCGCAGCCACGCCGCCACGTCATGCGTCGCCGGATGAAACACGCATTGCTCCGCGATTCCGAGCTGCTGCGCCTGCTGCTCCAGACTCTCGCGCTCAGGCCCGCTCCCCACAATCGCGAGCTTCAGCCCCGGCCGCACATCCCTGGTGAGCGCGAACGCGCTCACCAGCGTCTGCAGGCTCTTTTCCGGACGCAATACACTCACCGATCCAACCACCAGCTCCGCATCGCCCAGCGTCTCCGGCTTCTCGTCGCCCGCCATGCGCGGCCGGAATACCGAGGTGTCGAGTCCATTCCGGCAAACGTGAATCTTTCGCGCCGGGAGCCCGAAATCCTCGCGCAGATGCCGCTCGAGGGCTTCGCAGTTCACCACGATTCCATCCGCCAGCCGGTGCGCAAAGCGATTCAGCTTGCGATGCGGCGGCCAGACCACATTCTCGAAACACCGCTGGCTCGAAAGCACGACCGGCCCGCCGGGCAGCTTCGCCACAGGCACCGCAAAGATGTTGGTCGCCGTATCGAAGGAATGCAGCAGGCGAAT
>CAZPZE010000820.1:0-1676 GCA_964590625.1 uncultured Solibacteraceae bacterium | reverse complement strand
GCCAGAAGCTCGCGGCGTTCCGGTTCGATCTGTTTGCTGTCGTTGAGTCCGCGTATGGGGGCGTCGGGCGAGAGGATTACGGCGGCCGCGACTACTGCGCCGAAAAGAGAACCGCGGCCCACCTCATCGGCGCCGGCAATGAACCGGAAGCCACGGGCGCGCAGTTCCTGCTCAGTATTGGCCTGACACTTCCAGCGGCGGCGTGTGGGGACACGCCCGCCGTCCTCAGGGTCCAGGCTCGCTTTCCTGCGGCGTGCCTGGAGTGAGGTGGGCATCGATGATGAGGTGCGTTTCGTTCGCGCGGAAGCGCGGAAGCTATTCGGTGCGTTCCTTGAGACGAGCGGCCTTGCCTTTGAGTCCGCGCAGGTAGTACAGCTTGGCGCGGCGCACTTTACCGGTGCGGACAAAGTCGATATGGTCCACAACGTTGGCGTGCAGAGGGAAAATACGCTCCACGCCCTGGCCGAAGCTGACCTTGCGGACCGTGATGGTCTCGCTGATCCCGGAGTTGTTACGGGCAATCACGACGCCTTCGAAAGCCTGCAGGCGTTCCTTGTCGCCTTCCTTGATCCTGACGTGCACGCGGATGGTATCGCCAGGACGGAAAGAAACCGGCTTCGCGCGCAGGTTCTTATTGATGTACTTCTGTAACAACGCATTCTGCATATCGGGGACCTTCTGGTGGGTAAATCTCTGTTTGGGTGAAACTCTATGATACTACATGGTGTTGCGAATGTGCTAACGCGCTCGGAATGCGTCGTCTAAGCATTCATGCCGATTCCAGTTCTTCGCCGTCTTGCGATGGCATTTCTCCTCGCCACAGCGGCGTTCGCGCAGCAACCCCTGACGATTGAACAGATTGTCCAGAAACATGTCGATGCCATCGGCGGAATTGAGAAGATCCACGCCCTGAAGTCGCTCGTAATCCGCGGCATGTACCACGAGGGCGGGGAAATCCCGCCGGGGACGCCGATCGTAGCCCGGAATTATTCCGCCTTTCTGCGGCCCTGGTACCAGGTGATTGGCGATCCGGCGGACCCCAACCCGGGCCTCCGCGAGGGCTTCGATGGCAGCAGTTGGGAATATTATGGCGATCCCGGCGTGACGATCCGGACGGTTGGCGCCGCCGCGGCAGCCACCCGTCACACGGCCGAGTTCCTGCAGGATTCTCTGGTCGATTACGCGGAGAAGGGAACGAAACTCGAGCTCCAGGGAATGGAAAAGATTGACGGCCGCGATTCCTACAAAATCTTCGTGACCCTAAGCGACGGATTCCAGAAGTACGTCTTCGTTGACGCGCAGAGTTTTCTGATCACAGCCGGCCGCGGCTCGGCGCCCATTCACGCATTCGGCGCGCCGATTACTACAGAAGGCCGGCTTCTCGATTATCAGCCGGTGAACGGCGTCCTCACACCGCGCAGGATCATCGAAGTCGAGATCGCCACCGGCAAGGTTCTGGTTGACAGCCGGGCGGTCATCGTGGAAGCGAATACGATCACAGATCCTTCGATCTTCAGTCCGGCGATTCGAAAGAAGACGCCGCTGCAGGATCTCCTCGAAAAGCTCTATGAAGAACGCGAAGACGTCGTGAGCGTCATGTATTCTTACCGCCTCTTCCGCAAGACGCATCCCGATGTCGAGACCCGCGAAGGCATCGAATTCATCGGCTATCAGAT
>CAZPZE010000819.1:0-3980 GCA_964590625.1 uncultured Solibacteraceae bacterium | reverse complement strand
TGACCAACATTCAGGCGAGCGCGGATGGGACGCAGGTCACGGGAACGGTCGCCATCGGCGACGCCTCGCCGGGAGCGCGGGTCGTCAAAGTATCGACGCCGAACGGCGGATCGATCGCGAGCGATGTTTCGACTCAGATCTTCGTCGTGACGAAGTAGTGGCCAATGGGAAGACCTGTGCGAATCGGTCTTCCGCGTGTCACGCAGGCACTGCGATCACGCGCAACCATCCGCATGCACACAATTCGCGGACTCCGGCTGATCTCCGTGGAGCACCGCGGCGCGGTCCAGAATCCGCCGGGCATAGTCCGCCACGTTTCGGACCCCATTCTCATACGCCAGGTTGGGACTGCCGAGGCCGCCATTGTAAGCGCCAGCCGCCAGGCTGACATTGCCGTGGAAATAGTCGAGCAGGTGCCGCAGCAAAAGTCCTGCGTAGGTAGTCAGAACGCTGCTCGGAGTATCGTCGATCCGGAGCGCCCGCGGCGGCCGAAGGCGTGGCGGAAGCTGGCTGTAGTCACGCTGGTCTTTCAGATACAGCGCGTGAGCGTAACGGAGCGTCTCGCGCGTAATCTGCCAGACGCCCAGCGCCGGGTTCCTGACGAGAACTCCGCGCTTCGCCCGCCGCACCACCACATCGCCCGGATCGGCGCGCCGCTTCCAGACGGTGTGCTGCAGATCCCCGTTCACATCCAGATAATTGTTTTCCATCGCCCCGATTCCAAGAAACGAGGAGAGCGGCAGATGGTAAAAGTCCGCCACGGCAATGATGTCGGCCGCGAGCTGTGATGCTTTTTCAGAGCTGAGCGGCGCGAGCGCGGAATCCCCCAGCACGCGCTTATCGGTGGCTGCCTTGAAGCGCAGAAAATGGCTGACATAGGACGCCCGTTTTCCCGCGGGGAGGTGGCGAAAATTGTTCTGAACCGGTCCGCTGTAGGCCCGCACGAAGACCTGGGTTTCTTCGTCAAAGTGAGCCACGGTTGCGGGGGTCAGAAAAGACCACGACAACATTCCGCCAATTCCCCGCGCGCGCAGGCGGACGATTTCATCGAGACAATCCGGCAGATCGCCCGGGCATCGCAGGGCGATGGAGTAAGACGAGCGCTTGTCGTCATTCACGATGAGCATCAGGTCCCGGCCGGCGAGCATCTGATCGCTCCGCGCGAAATCGAACATCAGCCACGCAAAGAGTTCGTTGTCGTAGGGACCCAGAAAACCGATGAGCGTGCGCCCCGGCATTGTGACCTGCTGGCGGCCCTCTCTGAAGGACCACAGGAGACGCAATTGGGCGCTTGCGACCTTGATCGTACGCGGCCAGAGCCGGTAGAAACCACCGGCGATCAGCGCGGCGATTGCGATCGCAACGCAGACGATCGGGAATCGAAAGCGTTTCATCCTTCCGTTTCCCAATTACAGAATAGCATCCTAAATTATTGAAAACAAGACTTGCATTCCCCTCCGTCTCCGGTTACCATCAACCCCACAGACATGAGTTGAGCCGATCCGCAGGGCGCGCTCCTGAATTCTCGCGGCGCGCGTCAGCGGCGGAGGTGTGTCCACTCAAAAGGGGAAGCATGATTCCAGAAGAAAAGACCGGGGCTGTAACGAAGGCTCTCAGCGAAGCATTCGGTGTTACCAAAGCCGATGAGATTCGCCGGATACCGAACGGAACGTTCAACAAAGTAATGGTCTACCGCATCGTGGTGCAAGGCGCGGCCTATCTGCTGCGGATCATCCTCCGCACCGAAGATCCCACTTGCCATTTCACCTGCATGGCCGCCGCAGCCGAAGCAGGACTCGCGCCGCGCGTCCGCTACACCAGCGTGGAAGACCGCGTCTCCATCACGGACTTTGTGGAAGGCGTAATCCCGTTCCCGCGCAGTGAAGCGCTCACGCGGGTGCCGCGTCTGCTCCGTGAGCTGCAGGCTCTGCCGGCATTTCCGGGCAGAGCGAGTCACCTGAATACGTCGTGTACCTTCCTGCTGCAGGAAGGCCCGGCGGTGGATGGCATTCTCGCGCGCTGCAAAACGATGGGCGTCCTCCCGCCGGATCAGATGGAGGAACTGCTCGCGCGCCATGCGCAATTGGCGTCCGTCTATTCCGTTCTCGATGGAGAAATGGCGCCGAGCCACAACGATCTGTTCAAACCGGACAACATGCTTTTCGATGGGAACCGCGTCTGGCTCGTCGACTGGGAGGCGGCGTTCCAGAATGATCGCTATGCCGATCTCGCAGCGGCAGCGAACATGATCGTGACCAGCGATGCCGAGGAAGAAAGCTACCTGTCGGAATTTTTCGGCCACCCGCCGAACGCTTATCAGCGAGCGCGATTCTTTCTGATGCAGCAGGTCGCCCACATCTTCTATACGATGGCGTTCCTGATACTGCAATCCGGCGGTCAGCCGATCGCCTGGAGCGAACCGGCGCCCGACTATGACGATTTCCAGCGCCGATTCTGGTCCGGCGAAGTCAAGCTCGACGATATTGCATGCAAAATCGCCTACGGACGGGTCCATTGGGATCGTCTCCGCCGGAACGCGCAACTGCCGCGCTTCGTGGAATCGATGCGGATCGTTTCCGAAGGGCGCTCCTCAACCCTTGCGGTGTGATTCGCCGCCGGCTTTCGATTCGCGCAGCGCCGCCTCCACCAAAGCGTGGATCGCCCAACTCTTGACCTTGCGGGCTTCGGCCGGTTCGATCTCGAGCACATCCCGGCACACAATCATGCTTTCCGTGCCAAACAGGATCGCCAGCGCGGCCGAAAGACGTTTGTAAGTCGCGCGATCGAACGCCTCACGCGACGGAGCCAGCGCTGCCGCAATCAGTGCCGTGCGCCGGTTCTGCCGCCGCGGTTCCTCCGCGTTTCCCGGAGTTCGCAGTAACAGATTGCCAAGCCAGACGCGAAGCTGGCGCTCATTCCGGTAGCTCATTTCATGCAGCGCCGCTTCGGCCCGGTCGACACGTTCCGCCGGATCCGTCGATCCGTCGTCCGCGAAGATTTGCTGCGCGCCCGGCAGATCGGCATCGAGGGGCGCTTCGGCGAGCAGCGCCTCCACATTGGGGAAGTAGCGGTAGGCAGTTGGCCGCGAGACCAGCGCCGCCTCCGCCACCTCCGCGATCGTCGGCTTCCGCCCTTCCTTCAGCAGCCGTTGCGCGGCCTCGAGAAGTTGTTTCCGGGTGCGCAGCCGCTGGTTGACGCGTTCGCGTTTCGCCATGGATGCCTCACGCCTGCGGCAGCTGCTGCAGGATGGCCGCCATGTCCACCCACACCCCTTCTTTCTGAATCAGGCCGTCTTCAGCGAATTCAATCACGTGAAGCAGACGGAATTTGAGCGGGCGGTTGCGTCCTTCGAGGCCGAATGGCCGCCCCGGCGCGCGCCCTTCCCACATCGATTCGTCGACCAGGAAACGCTCGCCGTACAGCCGTTTGATCGTCGTGGCTTTGCCGTCCGAAAGATCGCCGAACAGCGTTTCATAGAACGGCTTCACGTTCTCACGTCCGTGCACGGGACCGGAAGGCCATCCCACCACGTCATGAGTCACGTCCGGCCGTAATGTGGAAAGGACTCCCTGCAGATCGTCCCGCGATTCGTATTCAAAATGTTCATTGAGTTTGCGGTCCATAGCCGCGGTGGAAAGTGTCATAGGCGTTCTCTAAATGAGACATTTGTATCATAAAGAAAAATGTGTAATGTGTCAAGACATTTGTATCATCTACGCCTAAAACAATGGCACGACCTCTCCGTGATAGCATCAGGGGCTGGAAAGGTGATCCATGAAGCGATTCCCACTGACAGTTTCCCTTTGTTTTCTTTCCGCGGTCACGGTCTTCGGCGCCGACAGAGTCAAGACCGCGAATGGGGTTCTTGAATCGAACACGTCGAAGGATGGCGTTCGGATGTTCCGCGGAATTCCGTTCGCGGCCCCGCCAGTCGGTGATCTGCGCTGGAAAGCCCCGCAGCCGGTGAAGAACTGGAGCGG
>CAZPZE010000818.1:0-1763 GCA_964590625.1 uncultured Solibacteraceae bacterium | reverse complement strand
GACGCCGGGCAGTTGGTTGCCCAGCTGATCGGTGTGGCAACGCTGGGGGGCTTTATCTTCGTCTTCAGCTTCGTGATCAACTGGGTGATCGATATCATGGTCGGACAGCGCGTAGCCGCCAAGGCTGAGGTGGAAGGTCTCGACCATCCCGAAATGGGCGCGCTCTGCTATCCCGAATTCGAGATCAAGGTGAGCTAAGACGATGGCTTCCACTGCTCTCGAACTGATTCGTCCGGAAGCCGTCTCCCTCAGGGAGACGGCACCGATCCGGATCCTGCCGGTACCATGGCGGGATCCGCGCACGGTATCGCCCGCGGAACTGGCGATCCACATCGGCAATCTGGAGAAGGCCGTCGCGGATAATCCGGAATCGGCCGATCTCAAGACATGCCTCGGAATGGCCTATGCGATGGATTACCGGGTGTATCCATCCATGGACATTCTGCAGGCTGCCGTGGCGCAGGACGCCACGAATTTTTTCGCCCAGTTCAAAATGGCTGAACTCTACTACCGGCTGCGGGCGCTGCCCCGAGCCGAAGAAGAGACGCTCAAGGCGGTTGCTCTCGCGGGCAACGGCTGGGAGCTGGGAATGGCCCGGCGCCAGCTGCAGGAAATCCGCAAGCTGATTCGCGAGGGGACGCAGAAGCCCGAATGGAATAAATCTCTGAAGACGCCGGCGATCCTGTTCGCAGCACTGTTCGTGGGCCTGTGTCTTCTGGCGTTGCTGGCGAGGTGAAATGATGAACTGGAAATATTTTGGCGGAGCCTGCATTCTGGGAGGCGCACTGGCAATCAAGGCCGGCGCACCCATTATCGCCGTCATCGCAGGTATCGTTCTGATCGGCGCTCTGAACAAGTGGAAACACGGGAAGGGAGTAGTGAGAGGCTTATGAAGAGAATCGAAGCAATCATCCAGCCGCACAAGATGGATGATGTCAAAGAAGCGCTCATCGGGATCGGCGTGAACGGCATGACGATCTCGGAGGTCCGCGGTCACGGCCGGCAGAAAGGCCACACGGAAGTCTATCGGGGCGCCGAATACAAGGTCGATCTGCTCCCGAAAGTTCGGATCGAGATGGTGGTGCCGGATTCCCGCGCGGAGCAGGTGATCGATACGCTTGCCTCGGCGGCGCGCACGGGCAAAATCGGCGATGGCAAGATCTTCATCTCCCCGGTGGAGGAAGTGGTGCGCATCCGGAACAGTGAGCGGGGAGAGACAGCGCTCTGACTCCTTCGCCGGATGTCACCGTTCTGGTGCGCGATGCGGTGCTGGTCCTCGCGCTGCTGATCGTCGCCGCGAAAGCGGGCGGCGAACTGCTGGGGCGCCTGGGCCAGCCGCCGGTGCTCGGTGAATTGATCGCCGGCGTGCTTCTGGGGAATCTGGGGCTTTTCGGAATTCACGCTCTCGATCCGCTGCGGAACAGTGAGATGCTGCGGCTGGTTGCGGAGACCGGGGCGATTCTCCTGCTGTTCGAAGTGGGCGTGGAGTCGGATCTGATGCAGCTTCTGGCGGTGGGATGGTCATCGCTCGTGGTGGCAACGCTGGGCGTGATCGCGCCGATGGTGCTCGGTTATTTCGTTTCCGCATGGATGGTTCCGGAGGCGGGCTGGCTCACCCATCTTTTCGTGGGTGGCACGCTGACCGCCACCTGCGTGGGAATCACGGGGCGCGTGCTGAAAGACCTAGGCAAGTCGAACACGAAGGAGGCGCGCTTGATTTTGTGAGCGGCAGTGGCGGAAGACGTGATCGGTCTCGTGGTTCT
>CAZPZE010000817.1:0-2174 GCA_964590625.1 uncultured Solibacteraceae bacterium | reverse complement strand
GCCGCGCCGAGAACGGCCAGCGCGATCCCGAACCACATCGCGTTGCGCGCCGTCATCAGGCCCATTGGCAGCGGCCGCGAGGCGGTGCGGCGCATCAGCTTGTCCGATTCGCGCTCCCACCACTGGTTGAGGGCCGCCGTGCCGGAGGCGATCAGGCCGGTACCGACAATCGTGTGGATCAGCAATCCCCAGTTGAGCGGGTGCGTGCGGTCCAGTCCGAAGAAGTAGCCGACGCCGGTGCTCATCAGGATGAGCCAGGTGATGCGCGGTTTGGTGAGTTCGATGTACTCGCGCATATCAGGCCGCCATCGAGAGGGCGTTCACTCTCTCGCCGAGGTTTCGCCGGACCAGAATCGCCAGGATAACGCTGGCGGCCAGGGTCAGAGCGCCGGTTGCGACGTGCAGGACCGTGAACGTCACCATCAGCGGCATCGGCTGGATCGCGTCGACGTAAGCGACCCGGGTCATGAATGCGCCCACGCCGAGAAACACCTGAACGATGGTGATCGAAAGCAGTAGTACGGCGCCCACCCGCAATTCGCGGTTCTGCGCATAGTGCAGCAGGATCCGCATGGAAAGCCAAAGAATCACACCGGTAACGACGGGCGCGGCGCAGATGTGATAAATCGAGCCGAGGGCTTTATGACGCGCGGCAGCTCCCAGGAACAACTGGCCGATGACGCAGAGCGGCGCCGCGAGCGAAAGTCCGCGCAGCGGACTGGCGGCGTCTTCGGGAACAATGGACGGTCCGGCAAGCCAGCGGCGCGAAGTGAACAGCGCCATCGCCACTGTGGTCGAGAAGAACAACTGCGCGAGCGTCGCGTGCGAAGACGAAATGTACCAGGGGAGCAGGAGAAGCACGGTCAGCCCGCCGAGCACGCCCTGCACGATCACCGCAAGCAGCGCGATCACTGCCAGAACCCGCAGCCACTTGCGGCGCTCCACGCGGAAGATCCAGACGAGCGACACGATCGTGAACATCCCGACCATCGTCGCGATCATGCGATGGCCGTGTTCATAAAGGATGCCGCCTTCCATCTTCGGCATCAGTTTCCCGTAAGAGAGCGGCCAGTCGGGAACGGAGAGACCGGCATCGCGGCTGGTGACGAGTCCGCCGGCTACCACAAGCAGCAGAGTGCAGCAGGCGAGAAGCACCGACCAGCGGAACAGGCCCGCATGGTAAGTGTTGTCCGCGCCTGAATTGCTAGCTGCCATAGGTGAAATCGATTGAGGCAGTGCCGCTGGGCGACAAAGTGACTTTGCCGTCCTTCTTCCCCAGCTTTTCGTGCACTACCTCAATTGTATAAGTGCCTGGTGGAACGCCGCGTAACGTAAATGTGCCATCGTCCCCGGTAACAGCGAAAAACGGATGCGGGGAGACACCAACATACGAATGCATCCAGGGATGGACGCTGCAGCTCATGGGGATGAGGATCTCGGGCGAGGGAAACTTGCGGAAACTGTGCTCGGCGCGCGGCGGCTCGGCGATGTTCCAGGGCGGATTGACCTGGGCGTTGGCGTGAACGTTGTGGTTCACCGGATCGTCGTTCAGGATTTCGAGCGTCTGGCCGGCCATCATACCGGTCACGTGGGGTTCGTAGATGCAGCCGGACTGCGTCAGCTTGACCGTTTCGGTGGGCGGCGTCCAGTGGGCGGCCGGAAGACCGTCGCGGATCCAGACGAAGGCGTTGCGGAGCGTGCCGTTCCTGTTGACAACCACGGTTTCGGCCTTCGCGGGCGTCTTGTGCTGGCGCTCGCAGTCGGGGTTGGATGACATGTCAATCGACGGCATGGCGGGCGGCGTTCCGGTGAAGAGAACGCGGCCGGAAATGGAGCCGGCGGTAGCGGGGTCGACGTGCGCTTCAGGTAAAGTAGGTGCGGAGGTCTGCGGCTGCGGATTGTTGTTTCCGCAGGCCGCAAGCAGCAGGCAAAACGCAGCCGCGGGGAGTACAACTGGTCTCAAAGGTTCATTATAGATTGGGGTATGATGCGGGGCGCGCAGGCGCGTGGGGGCGGCGCGACGTGGGGAGCGGGATGAGCATAGGGCGGGGAGCGATGTAGTGTGAGGCGGGGCGCGCAGGCGCGTGGGGGCGGCGCGACGTGGGGAGCGGGATGAGCATAGGGCGGGGAGCGCTGTAGTGTGAGGCGGGGCGCGCAGGCGCGTGGGGGCGGCG
>CAZPZE010000816.1:0-2353 GCA_964590625.1 uncultured Solibacteraceae bacterium | reverse complement strand
CTGGCGCGCGATGGCGACGGCTTCTTCGTATTTGTTTTCTTTGATCAGCTTCGCGAATTTCGGCGAGCCGGCGACGTTGGTGCGTTCGCCGATCATGATGAAGACGCCCTGCTGCTGAGTGAACGGCTGCGAGCCGGAGAGGCGCAGCGGGCGGAATTCGGATGCCGCCGCGGGTACGTGCGCTTTCGGCGCGGGCGTAGCTTCCCGCAGTTCGCGCGGATGGCGGTGTTCGAGAGCTTTCGCGATGGCGGCGATGTGCTCGGGCGTGTTGCCGCAGCAGCCGCCGGCGATGTTGATGAGCCCGGCGTCGGCGAAATCGCGGAGGTAGCGGCCCATGTCAGACGGGCCGAGGTCGAAGCCGGTGGGCGTGAGCGGATTGGGCAGGCCGGCGTTCGGGTAGCAGGAAATCGCGACGTCCGCTTTGGCGGAGAGCTCTTCGAGGAACGGATACATCAGGTCCGGCCCGAGCGAGCAGTTGAGGCCGATGGAGATCGGCTTCACGTGCTCCATGGCGTCCCAGAAGGCTTCAACGGTCTGGGCGGAGATCATGGTCTCACCGCCGCGGCCGACCGCGGCCGAGATCATGACGGGCAGTTCCCTGCCCTCGCGGTCGAAGACTTCGCGGATGGCGACGAGCGCGGCTTTGGCGTTGAGCGAATCGAAAATCGTTTCGACGAGCAGGAGGTCGCATCCGCCCGCGATCAGCGCCTGGGCCTGATGGGCGTAAGCTTCCTTCACCTGATCGAAGGTGACGACGCGGAAACCGGGATCTTCGGCGTCCGGCGAATTCGAGAGCGAAACGGTCAGTGGGCCGATGGCGCCCGCGACGAAACGCTGGCGGCCGGTGGCGGCGCCGACGCGGTCAGCCCATTCGCGGCACTGGTGGGCGGATTGTTCGTTGATCTCCCAGGCGAGATTCTGGAGGAATTTGTCTTCGATGACCTTCTGGTAGAACTCGGGATCCTTGCGGCCGCCGCGCTCGCGGGGGTCTTCGACGAAGAATTCGCTCTGGGCGATGGAGGTGGCGCCGAAGGTGTTGGTTTCGATGATGTCCGAGCCGGCTTCGAGGAAGCGGCGGTGGATGTCTCCGATCATTTTCGCCTGGGTGAGCGAGAAGAGATCGCCGTTGTTGAGCAGGTCTTTGGGGGCGTTTTTGAAGCGCTCGCCGCGGATGTCCGCTTCCGTCATCCCGTAGCTCCGGATCGTGGTACCCATGGCGCCATCGAGGATGGCGATGCGGTTACGCAGGAGTTTGCGGAGTGGGTGGGAGTCGGGAGTCATTAATGTGGAGGAAAAGCCCTTGTTTTTATGATAGATGCATCGACACCGCGCGATGTCGCAGGTTTGCGCGGGGCTGAAGGGCCGCCCTACTTGCCGGCTGCGGTGGGGAGTTCGGCCGGCATGCGCCGGATGATCTGGTCAAGTCCGTAGCGGACGTGGGCGCGCATGGCGCGGTCCGCAGCTTCCTCGTCTTTGGTGCAGAGGGCTTCGGCGAGCTGCGAGTGGAAGGCGGCGGGGAGCACCGGACGGCTGGCCGCGACGTCGTAGAGCCAGTTGAACGTCAGGACCTGATTGGTTTCCAGCATGGTGCGGAGCGCCTGGCAGCCACCCACCTCGGCGATTTTGAGGTGGAATGCGGCGTGGGTTTCCTGCACCTGATAGAGAAACTCGGGATCGGTTTCGCCGCCTTCGAAATAGCGGCTGTAGAGCTGATCGACCTGTTCGGCGAGCCGCCGCAGCTCGGCGCGATCGGCGTCGGTGGCCATGCGGCAGAAAAGCCGGGCAGTCTGGCTTTCGAGAGCTTCGCGGACTTCGTAGCGCTCGCGGACGTCGGTCGCGGTTGGCACGCGGACGCGGGTTCCGACGCGGGGCTGGGATTCGACGATACCTTCGTTCTGCAGCCGCTGGAGCGCTTCCGCGACCGGCAGAATGCTCATGCCGAGTTCGGCTGCCAGCCGACGTCGCGAAAGTTCGCCGCCCATGGGGACGGCGCCCTTCAGGATTCTACGTAGAATTACCTGGTAAGCCCGTGCGGAGAGGCTGGCCGGCTGCTGGTCTGACGATGGCATTTCAGCGACGGCCTGGCTGGACTTCGGATTCGTCAAGCTAATAATGCTATCGCAAATTCGTGTGAGGGATTGTAAAACTATCTCGCCGCCGGGGGCGGGACGAAGCCGGTCACCCAGTCCGTAAGGATGGCGCCGTCGCCGGGGGAGACGAGCGGGGTGCCATCGAGGATGGCCTGGACGAAGTTTTCGATCAGCGGATAGTGGACGTTGCGGTGGGCCGGCAACTGCTCTTCGCGGACGCCGTCCAGAGTGCTGATTCGCATGGCAGGGCCGTTCAGCGGGGT
>CAZPZE010000815.1:0-4373 GCA_964590625.1 uncultured Solibacteraceae bacterium | reverse complement strand
TCCAGGACGGCGCGGGCGCGCCGACGGTGACGATTTACAGCGTCGTCGCGGATGAGCACTTTTTCGACGCGCAGGGAATTTCGATGGCGAGAGGGCGTGGATTTCGCGCCACAGATGGGTTTGGGGCGGCACGCATCGCGGTTATCAACGAGAACCTGGCGAAGGCGGTCTGGCCGGGGCAGGATCCGGTGGGGAAGCGGGTGCGGCTTGGGGGCGACAAGGAACCATGGACGGAGATTGTGGGGGTGGCGCGGATTCGCAACTATGACGGATTAATTGTGATCCCCTCGCCGCAGATGATTTTTCTGCCGGTGGAGCAGGCGAACACCTGGCCGCCGATGACGCTGTTTATCCGGGCGCGCGGCGATCGCACGGGGTTAATGGCGGCAGCGAGGAATGCGGTGCATGCGATGGACGCGCGGCAGGCGATTCCGGAAGCGCATTCCTGGGGAGAACAGTTGACGTCGTTCAGTAGAGGAATCGGCGTGGCGGGAGTGGTGCTTATCTCGATGGGGGCGACGGGAATCGTGCTGGCGTTGATCGGCTTATACGGCATGGTGTCATACGACGTCAGCGGGCGCACGCGCGAGCTTGGCGTGCGTATGGCTCTGGGAGCCTGGCGAGGCGCGCTGCTGCGTTTGACGATGTGGCAGGGCGTCGCGCTGGCGTTATTCGGGATTCTGGCGGCGCTCGGGATCGATCACATTCTTGAGCAGTTGATCATCGCCAATTTTCCTCCCGCTCAGAGTGCGGGCGAACAAGTGAGTGTGAATTTTGGTGACGGACTGTTTGCGGCGCTGGGGGCCGCGATTCTGGGGCTGGCTGCTTTGGCGGCCTTTATTCCGGCGCGGAAGGCGACGGGCGGCGATTGTTGTACGGCGCTGCGGTGCGAGTGACGGGAGGCGGTATGATCCGGAGTTTCGTTTGTGTGCTGCTTGGAGTGGGGATCGCGTTTGCGCAGCCGAAGCCGGCGTTTGAACTGGCGGATGTGCATGTGAGCCCGAGGACGCCGAATCCTTCGATGCGCGGCGGGGTCGTGCGCGGCGGACGTTATGAGATCCGCACGGCGACGATGGTGGATCTGATCCGCGTCGCGTGGAATGTGGATGCGATCAATGTGACCGGCGGTCCGGCGTGGCTGGATAACGACCGGTTCGACGTGATCGCGAAAGTTCCGGCGAATACGAAGCAGGAGGATGCCCGTCCGATGCTTCAGGCGCTGCTGATCGAACGGTTCGGGCTGGTGGTTCATCAGGACACGAAGCCGGTTACCGGATATGCGCTCACGTTTGTGCGCAAGAGCGGGCAACTGAAGCAGGCGTCGGATACGGAAAACGGATCCGGGTGCAAGCCGCCGGATCAGCCGGAAAAAACGGCCGAGGGGATCGGGCTTCAGGCGTACAACTGCTCAAATGTGGAGATGCCGCAGTTCGCTGAAATTCTGCGCGGAGTGGCCCCCGGATACATTCGGGGCAATCCGGTTGTGGATCAGACGGGTTTGAAGGGCGGCTGGGATTTCAGCGTGAAATGGGTGGGCCGGGGACAGGTAGCAGAAGCTGGGGGCGACAGCATGTCGCTTTTCGGCGCGATTGAGAAGCTGGGGCTCAAGCTCGAACAGAAGAACATTCCGCAGCCGGTTGTAGTGGTGGACAAGGTGAACGAAAAGCCGACGCCGAATGCTGCGGGCGTCACTCAGAGTTTGCCTCCGGTGAAAGAAGAGTTCGAGGTGGCGGAGATTCGCGCGAGCGCGCCGGGAACGGATGAGAATTTCCGGATTCAGCCGGGTGGGCGCATCGACGCTCATGGAATCAAGCTGAAGGATCTGATCGAGTTTGCGTGGCAGGTGGACAATGACGATCAGGTTGCGGGACCGAAGTCGATCGAGACGAACCGGTTCGACATCGTGGCGAAGGCGCCGGGCACGATCGCGGGGAACGCTGTCGACGAGGACGCGCTGGCGGCGATGCTGCAGGCGCTGCTCACGGATCGGTTCCGGATCAAGGTGCATCAGGAAGAGCGGCCGGTGACGGTGTACGCGCTGGTCTCGGTGAAGCCGAAGATGAAGGCGGCGGATCCGTCGAACCGGACGTCGTGCAAGATCACGGCGGCGGGCGCAACGAACATGTCGTCAATGGTGTCGCGCACGTTTGTTTGTCAGAACGTCACGATGGCGCAGTTTGCGGACAAGCTGGAGGGCATTGCGGGCGGATATGTCGATCATCCGGTGGTGGATCAGACGGGGATGGAAGGGGCGTTCGATTTTCCGCTGAATTTTTCGCCGGCTCGTGCTTTGCGGCCGGGCGCGGGAGCGCCGGCGAATGGTGAGGCTTCCGATCCGAATGGCGCGATCTCGGTGTTCGAGGCGATCGATAAACAGCTTGGTTTGAAGCTGGAGAAGCAGCAGCATCCAATGCCCGTGCTCGTGATCGATCACGTGGAAGAGAAACCGACGGATAACTGAACGTCAGGTGGGATACGGGATGATCACGGCGGATTGGGGTTGGGCTCCGCTGCGGATGACGGCGAAGACGGGCTTGGGCGGCTCGGCGATGATCGCGTCGCGGCTTTTGCGAACGACGACCGGGATGTGGATCACGGAGATGTCGCCGGTTTCGCCGTCAACGACGAAGGCGTACTCTTCGAGCGTTTTGCCGTCGGGCGAGGCGGCGATGAGGATCTCGCGGGGCTTGCCGCCCATGCTGACGGAAGAAATGATTTTCCGCGTTTCGATATCGACGATCGTGACGTCACCCGCATCGGGATTGCTGAGGAAGAGGATGTTGCGCACGGGCGCGACGGCCATGCCGTAGAGCGAATGCCCGGCGTAGAACGTTTCGTCGATCTCGTTTTGATAAGGGCTGAAGATGACGAGGCGGGCGTCGAGATCGGCGCCGGTGATGAAGACCTGGCCGCCGTCGCCCGATGGGCAGAAGCGCGCGGGGCGGATGGGAACCGGGAGACGGGCCAGCATGGCGCCGGTTATGGCGTCGAAAGAAACGATCTGCCGGGCATCGGGTGAGGCCACGAAGAGGGTCTGGCCGTCCTTGCGGTAGGCGATTGCGGTGGAAGATCCGCTGCCGGAGGAGTTGACGCCGAGCAGCGCGCCTTCGGGAACGCTCACGCGCGCGAGATCGCCGGAATCGAGAAGGGCCGCCACCTGTTTAGTCGCGGCGGCGATGGATTTTGCGGGGTGGGGCAGGACGACGCGATGGGTGATTGCGTCCGTCGCGGTATCGATCAGGACGACGGCGGGCGGCTGGCTGAGGGCCAGGGCGAGCACGGCGCCATCCGACGTGAGGGCCGCGCTCGCGATGGTCCCGCCGACGCCGATGCGGCCGGTGATTTTACGGTTGAACGGGTCGATGCGGACGATGGTGCGTTCCGCGGAGCAGACGACGTAGAGCTTGCCGCGCGCCGACAGGACCTGATTCGGGATGCCGCTGAGCGGGATGGAGCCCGAGTGTTTGAATTCGGCGAGGTCGGCGATATCGATTGCTTTTTCCGCGGCGCTGGCCATGAAGAGCCAGGCGCGATAGCGTTTGGCGCGCTGCTGAGAGCAGGCGGAAAAGCCGGAAACGGCCGCGGCGCCGGCGGCGGCGAGGAAGGCGCGCCGCGATGAAGGACCGCGATTCAGGTGCAACAGGGAGCCCAGAACCGCATCGTAACAGAGCGGCGGCGTTCGAGAGGGGGTGCTTTGATAACCTGGAATTTCACCCCTCATGGAATTGGTAAGACAGTGGTACGCGAAACGGATGGATTCGTGGGAGTATCATCTCGCCACGAGATCGACCGACCGGGTGGTTCGTCCATTCGACTGGGGCGGGGAGTGGATGGCGAAGTGGCCGTTTCAGGTTCCGGGCGCGGACGTGGAGGAACGGCTGCGCGCGCTGAATCGGATCGCGATTGAGCGCAGCACGGAGTTTTTCGCGTACGACACGCCACGCGATTTCCGGCGGGTGGGCGATGCGGTGCGGTTCACGTCGCCGGTGGAGACGCCTTACGAAGAGAACAATACGGTGGAGGCGCGGTACTTCCCCGGGCATGGGCGGTGGAAACGCGGGAAGAAGGCGGTGGTGGTGCTGCCGCACTGGAATTCGCACGCGGCGCAGCATGTGGCGTTGTGCGAGGGGATCGCGAAGTTCGGGATTTCAACGCTGCGGATCAGTCTGCCGTATCACGACCGGCGGATGCCGGCGGAACTGACGCGGGCGGATTACGCGGTGTCGGCCAATGTGGCGCGGACGATTGATGCGACGCGGCAGGCGGTGCTGGATATCCGGTCTTGTTATGACTGGCTGCAGCAGCAGGGGTATGAGGATCTGGGAATTGTGGGGACGAGCCTGGGATCGTGCTATGGGTTTCTGGCGAGTTCG
>CAZPZE010000814.1:0-6943 GCA_964590625.1 uncultured Solibacteraceae bacterium | reverse complement strand
GACGCTGCCCGAGCTTTCGCCGATTTCGCTTTCGACGCTGGCGGCGATGTTTTCGAGCTCGACGTCGATCTGATCGCCGGTCTGTTTTGACGTGCCGCCGCTGCGCATGATTTCGCCGGTGGCGCCGGCGAGGCCGACTTTATCGGCGGGATCGAACAGATTGCCGGTGCGGATGATGGCCGAGCCTCGCACGAGAGGCAGCTCGTGATTTTCGAGCAGATAAACCCTCATGCCGTTGGCGAGGGTGGTCTCTTCGATTTTCGGGACTTTAATTTCCGGCAGTTTGGGAAACTTCAGGTCTTTCCAGGAGGCCGGTGGAACGGCGGTCGGCGTGGCTGACTTCGTGGACGGCGTGGCGGTAACCGACCTGGGGCGGTCGGCCTGTTTTGGCGCTGTCTGGGCGCTGGCGATCGATACCGCGGCGAACAGCAATCCGATCGGAAAACGGTTATTTTTCACTGGGCGCTCCTTCGGCGGGGCGATAGGTGAGCGCCACCGTTCTGTTTTCGGGAACGAGATACTTGCGGGCCACGCGCTGGACGTCGGCGGCGGTGACCTTGTCGATATCGTCAATGCTGGTGAACAGCTTGCGCCAGTCGCCGTAGTTGGCGTAGTAGGCCGCGAGCAGGGAGGCAAGCCCGGCGTTGCTGTCGAGCTGCTGGATCAGGGCGGCGCGCGTTTTGGTTTTGGTGCGGTCAAGCGTTGTCTGATCGACCAGCGTTGCCTTGAATCTGGTGAGGACGGCGTCCAGCTCCTTTTCGTTTTCCTCAGCGGTGTGGCCCTGGCTGGGGACCAGATAAAAGAAGAACAGATTCGGATACTTGCCGCCCGGCATGGTGGCTGTCGCGCCGGCGTCGAGCGAAAGGCGCTTATCGCGCACCAGATCGGTATAGATGACGCTGGTGCGGCCGCCGGAGAGGATGTCGGCAATCACATCGAAGACGGGGTCGTCTTTATCCTGCTGATCGGGGCGGTGATAGGCGAGCAGCTCGATCGGCTGCGCGGGCGAAGCGACTTCCGTGTGGCGCGGGCCTTCCTGCGGCGGCTCCACCGTGATGACGCGGGGCGGCGGTGGGCGTTTGGGGAGACGGCCGAAGTACTCGGCGGCGAGCGTTTTCATGCGCGCCGGATCCACATCGCCCACGATGGCGATCGTGATGTTCACCGGCACGTAGTACTTGTCGAAGAACGCCTGGGCGTCCGCGGCGCGCAGGTTGTCGATGTCGCTGGCCCAGCCCACGGTTGGCTCGCGGTAAGGGTGGGCGATCATCGCGGTGGCCAGCATCTGTTCGAACAGCTTGCCATCCGGGCTCGATTCCGTGCGCATGCGGCGCTCTTCGCGGACGACAGAGCGCTCTTTATAGAATTCGCGCGTCACAGGATGCAGGAAGCGCGCGGATTCGAGATAAAACCAGAGTTCGACGCGATTGGCCGGGAAATTGTAGAAGTATTCGGTCGAATCCTCGCGCGTCTCGGCGTTCAGACCGACCCCGCCATTTTCCTCAATTATTTCGGGATAGAGATTCGGGATGACGTAGGAACCGGCTTTTTCGATCGCGTCGTCGACTTCCTTCTGGAGTTCCTCGATCTTCTTCGCGTCCGGGGCGCCGGCTTTGCTGCGCTCGGCATCGAGCTTGTCGTAGGCGGCTTCGATCTGGGCCATGGCGGCCTTCTCGGCGGGCCAGTTCGTGGTGCCGATCTTGTCCGTGCCCTTGAAAGCGATGTGCTCGAACATGTGGGCAAGGCCGGTTTTGCCCTTGGGATCATCGACCGAACCGGCGTTCACGTAGGTGTGGAAAGAGACAACGGGCGCTTCATGCCGCTCCAGGACGATGAAGTGGAGACCGTTCGGGAGCGTAAACTCGGTCACGCGTTTTTCGAATTCCTTCAGGTCCTGGGCAGCGAGGGATGTGGCGAGGCAGGCGGCCAAAACGCCGGCGGAGAGGAGGGTTTTGAACAGTTTCACGATCGTGACTCTATCTGACAATGTATCCGATCCGGTCAGACGGAGTGCATCAATACGGGGTGAAAACGCTCTTTGGCCGTCAGCTTAGTTGTTGCGGTAGTTGGCGGACTTGCCGTCCCAGGGGCCGAAATAGACGATGGCGTTCGGCTTGGAGGCCCTCAGCTTTGCGGCGCCGTCCGCTGTTACGGAAGTACCCTGGAGGTCGACCTCTTTCAGGGCAGGCATGGCGGCGAGGGTGGGAATCGCATCGTCGCCGACTTTGCCGCAGCCCTGCAGCTTGAGGCGTTCGAGTTTAGTGAGAGACTTCATCTGCTCCAGCCACTTCGGCGTGACGGTCAACATGCTGATTTCGCCGAGGCGGGTACCTTCGATGCCGACGCCGATCGAAACGCAGCTGAACCGGAGCTCGCGGAGGTCTTTCAGGGCGAGGACCGCGCCGAGGCCGGTGTCCGACATAGCGATGGTCCAGACGTTCTTGTCCGTGCCCTGGCGGCCGCTGAGATCGAGATAAGTGAGGCCGGTCATCTGGCGCAGGGCCTGGAGGCCGGCGTCGCCCAGTTCGTTACCGCCCATCGTCAGTTCCTTCAGGTTGGTGAGGCCGGTGAGGCGTTCGAGGCCGACGTCCGTCATCATAGTTGACCCGACGTTGAGCGATTCGAGGCTCTGGATGCCCGCGATGTGTTCAAGCGCGGTGTCGCTTGCCTTCGTGCCGTGCAGGTTGAGGCGCTTCAGTTTTTTCCAGCCGCCGATGGAGGCGATGCCTTCGTCGGTCACGTACTCGGCGTAGTAGAGGCTGAGGTCGGTGATGTTCGGGAGGTTTTTGATCTGGGCGAGACCCTCATCGGTGATGTGGGTGAGGGAGAGATCGAGCGTTGTCAGGTCGGGCAGATCGTTCAGGCGGCGGAGGTCGGCATCGGCGACCCAGGTGCCGCGCAGGCTCACGCCGGTGACGCGTCCCTGCGCGTCGCGCGTGACGTGGCCGCCGAGATCGTCAATCCATTGCGTGGCTCCATCGGAGTTGGCTGCGGCAAAAGCCGTAACGGCGAACAGCAGCAGGGTGAGGCAGGCTTTTCTCATTTCGGCCTCCGGTTGGCGAGCGAGGAGTCGCGATCGAAAACGATTTTGCAGGATGGGAGCGCGGTCTGGATGTCGAGCTCGGCTTTATCGGTGACGTAGGTGTGATACAGGTTCAGCGACTGCAGCTTCGTGAATGACTTGATGATCGGAACGCTCTTATCGGTGATGTTGACGGTGTCGAGGCTCAGTTCGCGGAGATTTGTAAGGGACTGGAGCGCCTGGAAGCCGGTGTCGTCCACGGGCGTGTAGTCGAGCCTCAGCACCTGCAGATTCGGAAGGGCTGCGAGCGAAGCCATACCTTTGTTGCTGGTGCGGGTGCGGAGGAGTTCGATGCGTTCGAGCTTCGTCAACGGGGCGAGAAGCGCGAGGCCGGCGTCGGAGAAGCGGCCGTGATTCAGGTAGAGCTCGCGGAGATTGGTGAGCGCAGAGACCGCTTTCAGGCCCTTATCGTCCACGTCTGTGCTGGTGAGGTCGAGCACTTCGAGCTTTGAAAGAGGCGCGAGTTTGGCGAGGCCGTCGGCGCTGATGTCGTCATAATCCAGCTTCAACTGAACCAGGCCGGAGAGCGCGGCGACCCAGGAAAGGCCATCGTCGTCGAGGTGGGAATTCGCGAGATCGAGCTCGTGGAGATTGGCCAGGTTTTTCAGGCCGTCGAGCCCCGGGCCTTTCACGAGCGTGACTCCGAGATGCAGATTTTCCAGCTTCGAAAGCGTGGCCAGTTTCGCGACGCCGTTATCGGAGACCGTGGTGCTGTTGAGGTTGAGCTCCTTCAGGCCGGTCATCTTCGCGATGGAGGAAAGGCCGAGATCCGAAACCTGTGTGACGGAGAGATTCAGCTTTTCGAGTGACGCGAGGCCGGTGAGGCTTTCGAGCTGCGCGTCACTGACCGGAGTGGAGGAGAGGTCGATCGCGGTGATCGCGTTGCCGGACGATTCCGATTTGCCGCCGATTGCTTTCACCCATGCGGCGATGGCCGCGGGCGAAGAATCCGCCGGATGCGCCGCGCCCGCGCCCAGTTTTTTCGGCGCGCTGGCGAGCACAGCCTGAATTCGGGCAGCGGGGACGGCCGCGTGCAGGGCGTCGATGCCGTTGGATGTCACCAGAGTGTAGCGAAGATCGACGTCGGTCAGCTGCTTCAGAGATTCGAGCTTCGCAACGCCGGAATTCGTGATTCTCGTGCGGTAGAGGTTCAACACCTGCAGTCGCGGCATGCCGCTGAGGATATCCATCGCGGAATCATCCGCCGTCGCGCCGAGCAGATTCAGACGGCGCATGGATTTCAGGTTGCGGAGGTATTCGATTCCTTTGTTGCTGACTTTCGTGCCGGAGAGATCGAGCACTTCGAGATTCGTCAGGTCTTTCAGGTACTTCAGGCCGTCATCGGTGACGAGCGTATCGCGCAGCATGAGGACCCGGAGGTTCTTCAGATTGGCGAGACCCGCCATGCCTTCGTCAGTGAACGGGTTGAAGCTGAGGTCGAGATCCTCCAGTTTCGGGAACACGGTCGAAAGATCGAGTTTGGAGATGCTGCACTGCGAGCAGCGAAGCTGGCGCAGATTCGTCCAGGTGTTGAGCTGAGCGAAATCCTTGTCGCCGACTTCAATACGCGCGTTGTAGTGCCAGCCGAAGCCGACGCGCTCCACATTGGTGAGTGTGGAGAGAGCCTGAAAGACGCCGGTCTTCGCCTCATTGCCGCCGCCGGGATTCCAGACGGGGCCGGGGAGGTAGAGTTCGCGCAGGTGCGTCAGGCCCGCGAGTTTAGTGAGCTCGATGGGGTGCATCACGCCGCCGGTCAGCTCGATGGCGGAAATGTGAAAGTCGCCCGCGGGGATCTGATCGAGGTTCGAGATGGGAGCAGAAGCGCCCTCAATCGTCACCGTTCCTTCCCACCGGAGGGCCCACTCGGCGACCTCGCGCTCGGTGGCGGCGGGCAGGGCCGCGGCGGCGAGCAGCAGCATGGTTAAAACGCGGCGCATCTTGCGATATTCTACTGAATGAATTTGGCCGTGTCTCGCGGGTAAAAACGTGCGCTACCTTATCAACATTTTCGGATTGACGGCACTCGCGGCCGGTTCGCTGTGCGCGCAGACGGGCGCCTTCGGTTCCGGACTCTATCAGGTGATGGAGAAGGCGATGTGCCGCAACTGCCACAACCGCGACGGGGTGGCGTCGGCGACCCGGCTGCACTTTCCGCCGCAGGATGCTTCGCCCGAGAAGATCGAGGCGTTCGGCAATTCGCTGGTGATTCTGGTGGATCGCGCGCATCCGGAGCAGTCGCTGCTGTTTCAGAAGCCGACGGCGCGGATTCCGCACACCGGCGGCGAGCCCATCAATCCGGGGAGTCCCGAGGAATTGCTGCTGAAGGGGTGGATCGATCACCTGGCGCAGCTTTCCGGTCCCGAACTGGCGGCGGCGATGAAGTATTCGGAGAACGAAGACAAGGGCGGCGGCGAGGTGGTGCACGATGCCGAGCTTCGCCGGCTGACGCATAGCCAGTACAACCACACGGTGCGCGATCTGCTGGGCGATCAGACGAGCCCCGCCGACCAGTTTCCGCCCGAGGATTTCGTCAACGGGTTCCGTAATCAATCGCGCGCGCAGAGCCTTTCGCCGCTGCTGATTGAAGGCTACAGCGCTTCGGCGGAGAAGCTGGCGAAGGCGGCGTTTCGCGGCGGCGATACGCATCATCTGATCCCCTGCCAGCCTTCGGCGACGTGTCGGGCGCGCTTCGTGAAGGAATTCGGGCTCAAGGCGTTCCGGCGGCCGCTCGATGCCGCCGAGCAGGCGCGGTATGAAGCGTTGATGAAGAGCGATCCCGATTTCCTGAAAGGCGCCGAGACGGTGGTGGAGGCGATGCTGCAATCGCCGAATTTCCTGTTCCATCTGGACACCACGCCCGACCCGAAGCTGAAGGCGTGGGCGACGGCCAGCCGTCTTTCTTATGCGCTGTGGGATTCGATGCCGGATGCGGCGCTGTTCCAGGCTGCGGAGAAGGGCGAGCTTTCCACGCCCGCCGGTGTGGAGAAGCAGACGCGGCGGCTGCTGGCCGATCCGCGCGCGCGGGAGGCGCTCGACGAGTTCACCAGCCAGTGGCTGCGCTATGACCGCATGGTGATTGCGACGAAGGACCGCCGTAAATATCCGCTCTTCACGCGCGAAACGGCGAATTCGATGATGCAGGAGGCGACGACGTTTGTCTCCGACCTGGTCTGGAACAACCACAATTTCATGGAGCTGTTCACGGCCGACTACGCACACCCGAATCAGGAACTCGCCCGGATTTACGGCCTGACGGCACCGGCGAAAGATTTCGACCGTGTGCCGTTCCCGGCTGGATCCGAGCGGGCGGGAATTCTGGGCGAGGGCTTGTACCTGGCGCAGACGGCGAAGCCGGACGAATCGTCGCCGACGGCGCGGGGCTTATTCATCCGGGAGCAGTTCCTCTGCCAGCACGTGCCGGATCCGCCGCCGGGCGTGAATACGAATTTGCCGCCGGTGACGGAGGCGAAGCCGCAGACCAACCGCGATCGCATGGTGGAGCACGCGAGCAATCCCACGTGCGCGAACTGCCACAGGCTGATGGATTCGGTCGGGTTCGGGATGGAGAAATTCGATACGACGGGCGCGCGCCGCGAGCAGGTGACGCTCGAGTTCCGCGGGCCCGGCAACGGTGAGAATCCCGGGAAGCTGACCCGGACGATCAATCTGAAGATCGATACCGCCGGAACCGTGGCAGGGATCCCGAATTCGAACTTTACCTCGCCGAAGGAACTGGGCGCGATTCTGGCGAAGAGCGCGCAGTGCCAGGAATGCGTTGTGCGCCAGTATTTTCGATATACTGCTGGTCGGATGGATACGGAGGCGGACCGCCCCCTGATCCTGAAGGTGGCGGATGATTTC
>CAZPZE010000813.1:0-3284 GCA_964590625.1 uncultured Solibacteraceae bacterium | reverse complement strand
CGTGAAGGAGAATGGGCCGCGCGGATTGAAGTTTGAGGTGCGCGTGCTGAGTTCGGGGCCGGGGCTGATGGTCAATACGGATCATCATGCGATTCGTGTGGCGGCGAAGGCGTTCAGCGATATTTACGGGAAGGAAACGGTGTTCACGCGTTCGGGCGGATCGATTCCGATTGTGGGGGATTTCGCGACGCATCTGGGGATTCCGACGATTTTGATGGGGTTCGGATTGCCGGACGACGGGCTGCATTCACCGAATGAAAAGTATTGCATCCGGAATTACTTCGATGGAATCCGGACGCTGGCGCATTTCTTTGAGGAGTACGGGAAGTAGGGGTCAGGCATCGGCCCACGGGTCGACGATATGGGCGTCGATATCAGCGAAGTGCCTGACGTTGCGCGTGGCGAGCGTTGCGCGCCGCGAAAGAACAATGCCGGCGATTTGAGTGTCCCGAATCTCGCCTCGCCTTCCGCGAAGCTTGCGGTCTGCGGCTAAGAAGGCTGCAAGACTGGCGGCGCTCGCGTCAAATTCCAGGACGCGGTTTCCAAGACGTTCGTCGATGAGCTTCCGAAGCCAGGCTTCGAGAAGAAGGCGCTTCCTGCCGTCGGGAAGAATCGCAATCCCAAACTGCAATTCGAACACAGTAATCGATGTCGTCCAGACAGATTCCCTCTGCTGCGCGTCAAGCCAGTGGATGACGCGGGCATCCGGCTCGGGGGCCATGAACTCCGAAACTACATTCGTATCGAGGATGATCACCGGAACTTAGCCGGTCGCGGCGCTTCAAACGGTAGTCTCTCCAGCTTGACGCCGATTCCACGGAAATCAGCGGCAATTTGGGAGCCAAGGCCGAGCGCCTTATTGTCCGGCTTCGCGGTAAGGGCATCGCGAAGGATGCGACGTGCTTCATCCTCCATGCTGCGATGATTCCGCTTCGCACGGCGTTGAAGCTCGAGCTTCAGATTGTCTTCAAGATTGCGGACGAGAAGCTGTGCCACACTTTGATGATATCACGATATCATCTGGTGGTTTCAGCCCGTAATGCGTTCAAATTTCGAGCCCGGCCGCACGATCGTCTGCGTGCGTTCGGGGCCGGTGGAGATGCAGCCAGCTTCGACACCGGTTTTGTGTTCCAGGAACTCGATGTAGCGGCGGGCGGCGGCGGGGAGTTCGTTCCAGTCGGAGATTCCCACCGTTGAACTCTTCCAGCCGGGCATGGTTTCGTAAATCGGCTTTGCGTTCGCCAGTTCGCGGACCGTCGCCGGCATGTCGACATTCACTTTGCCGTCGATATCGTAGGCAACGCAGACCGGGATTTCGTCGAGCTCATCGAGCACGTCGAGCTTCGTCACCACCATCGTTTCGAAGCCGTTGATGGCGGCGGAATACTTGAGCACCGGAGTGTCGAACCAGCCGCAGCGGCGGGGGCGTCCGGTAACGCTGCCGACTTCGTGGCCGCGGTTGCGAATTTCGTCGCCTGCTGCGTCGAGCGCTTCGGTGGGAAACGGTCCGCCGCCCACGCGCGTTGTGTAGACCTTCGAAATGCCGATGACCGCGTCGATCTTCGTCGGCGGAACGCCGGAGCCGATGCAGGCGCCGCCGGCGGAAGAGCTTGACGACGTCACGAACGGATACGTCCCGTGATCGATATCGAGCATAGTGCCCTGCGCGCCTTCGAACAGCAGATTCTTCCCATCGCGCATCGCCTGGCTCAACAGCGCGGACGTATCGCAGATCATCGGCCGCATGCGGTCGGCGGCTTCAGCGTAACGGTCAGCAATTTCGTCGGCATTCACGCCGTCCTCAATGCCGAAAGCGCGGGCTCTCGTCTCGTGATCGGCGATCAGATTACGCACATACTCGCTGAAATATTCGCGATCGAGCAGATCCGCCATGCGGATGCCGCGTCGCCCGATTTTGTCTTCGTAACAGGGGCCGATGCCTTTCAGCGTGGTGCCGATCGGCGTCCGCCCCGGAACGGCTTCGCTGATTTTTTCCACCAGCCGGTGCGACGGCAGCAGCACCTGCGCGCGGTTGCTGATGCGAAGCTGCTTCTCGGCGTCAATACCGGCGGCGTTCAGGCCTTCCACTTCTTCGAACAGGCCGATCGGGTCCACCACAAGTCCGTTGCCGATCACCGCCGTCTTGCCGGGGTGCAGGATGCCGCTCGGCACCAGCCGCAGGACAAATTTCCTTTCGCCAATCCAGATCGTATGGCCGGCATTATTGCCGCCCTGGTAACGAACGATGTAGTCGAATCGATTGGCGAGGATATCGACAAGTTTGCCCTTGCCTTCGTCGCCCCACTGCGCGCCGAGAATGATCAGATTGCTCATGAATGGACGGTTTGAAGGCCTGAGACGGCCAACTCGTCATTGTAACGCGCTGTGTTACGCTGACTTTTTATGACTGTTTCCGACGTGTTTCTGCAGCTCGGAGAAGAGCGTCTGCGGCAACTCGTTCGCGGCATTTCGATCGGCAGGCTCCGGACGTATCAGCTCTACGAACGCTTCAAAATTCGCACGCATCTGGCGAAGCTGAACACGGAAAATCTGCGCGCCGCGACGCCGCGATTCTGGAAGCGCCTCGAGGAGCAGGACGGCGAATTCGCCACCGATCTCGCGCAGGCGATTCTGATCGCCCACATGGACATGATCGTCGCCGTGCTCGATTTTCTGCAGGTTCCGCACCAGCAGGGCTTCTTCGAAAAAAACGTGGAAGCCTCGAAATTCCTGACCGACGGCTGGCAGGCGCGCGTGTTTGAGCGCTTCAAGGCTGACTATCCGGAGCCTCTGCTGCTCTTCTACATCAACCATCTCGGCGCCGAGCTGGGATCGGAACCGCAGGCGTATCTGCCGGCGGCATAGCCTTTCATGCAGGATCTTCTCGACAGCGCGCTCGGCCGCATCCGGTCGGCGCAGAACAACGACGAACTCGAACTGGTGCGCGTGGAAGTGCTGGGCCGCAAGGGTGTGCTCGCGCAGCTCAGCAAAGACATGGGCAAGCTCACTCCGGATGAGCGGGCGGCGCGCGGCAAGCTGATCAACACGTCGAAGCAGGCGCTCGAAGCGGCGTATGAAGAGAAGAAATCGGGGTTCGATCGCGCGGCGCTCGAGGCGAAGCTCGATTCCGAATGGATGGATCTCACGACACCCGCGAGCGGCGTGCCGCCGGGATCGCTGCATCCGATCACACAGGTGCAGTGGGAGATCGAAGATCTGTTCCGCAGCATGGGATTTTCCGTGCTGGACGGGCCTGAAGTCGAAACCGAGTTTCACAATTTCGA
>CAZPZE010000812.1:0-6800 GCA_964590625.1 uncultured Solibacteraceae bacterium | reverse complement strand
CCCCGGAACGTATTACTGATTCCGGGGCATGTCGCGCAAACTGACACTCCTGTTTCTCGCGGCCGCGCTCACAATGCGGCCGCAGTCGTTTGAACTCGCCACCGTCAGGCCCACGCCGGAATCCCGCCCGCCCGCTTCCATCCGCAGCCTGCCCGGCGGCCGTCTCGAAGCCCAAAACGTCACGCTCCGCATGCTCATCAAATGGGCCTGGGGTCTCGATGACGACCGCCTCTCCGGCGGTCCCAGGTGGCTCGACGACCTGCATTACGACGTCGTCGCCCAGGCCCCTGCCGGCCCGATTCCGCGGGGCGCGTACTATCGCATGATGCAGAACCTGCTCCGCGACCGTTTCCACCTCACCACCCACAACGAAACCCGCGATCTCACCGCCTACGAATTAGTGATCGATAAATCCGGCGCTAAAGTTCAAACGGTCGATGCATCAGGTGGCTTCGATTCCAATCCATTCCGCATGACGGACCGCGGCCGCATCACGGGAACCAAAGTCACCGCCACCATGCTCGCAAAAGTTCTCTCCGAACAGGTGAAGCACCCCGTCGAAGACGCAACCGGTTTCAAAGACGCCTTCAACTTCACCCTCGAATGGGCACCGGACGATGACCCCTCATCCAATCGCCCATCCATCTTCACCGCCATCCGCGAGCAGCTCGGTTTTCGCCTCGACGCAAAGAAAAAACCGGTCGATGTCCTGGTGATCGACAGCATCGACCGCATCCCGACCGCGAACTAATCGACCTTTCGCATCTCCCCCGGCGCCGGCTCCACATGCACCAGCACATCCGCCACCCACGGCAGCAGTTCGCACACCCGCTCCCGCACCCGCTGCGCGATATCATGCGACGCCCGCACCGTGATATCCGGATCAACCTCCAGATGCAGATCCACATGATACTTCAGGCCGGTTTTGCGCGCGAAACACTTCTCCACGCCCACTACGTCGGTTACAGTAGCCGCCGCCTTCCGGATGTCGTCCATCGCGATGTCGTCCGGCATCGTATCCATCAGATGCATCGCCGCCTCATACGCCACTCGCACCGCTGTTGCCATCACGATGGCCCCGACGATGAACGCGCCATACTGATCGGCGCGCGGAAAGCGATCCGGATATTGCAGCGTCAGCAGCAAAGCCGTCAGCGCCACCACGCCCGAAACAATATCGACCGCATCGTTCGCCGCATCCGCCCGCAGCGCCGAACTCGAGAAGATCCTCGCCGCCCGCCGTTTGTATGTCGTCATCGCGAATTTCACACCGATCGAAACCAGCATCGGCCAGATCGCGAATGCGGCGGGTGGCGTCGTCACATTCCCCGCGCCAGTCCACGCGCGCAGTGAAATGATCAGCCCCGCCCCGAATAGCAGAAATCCCAGCAGCAGGCCCGTCAGAATCTCGATGCGCCCGTGGCCGTAGGGATGATTCTCGTCCGCCGGGCGCGCCGCGATCGTCATCCCCACCAGCACCATTCCGGAAGTAAAAACGTCCGCCGCGGATTCGAAGCCGTCGGCCGTCACCGCCGCCGAATGCGCCGCGAGACCGATGCCGATTTTCAAAGCTCCCAGTAAACCGCTGGCAACCATTCCCGTTCGGGCTATTTGTGAGGCCTTCTGCATGGACCAGGCGGTGACAGCTTCACTCTAGCGCACAGGCATACACTGGAAATTGCCACAGCAATCCCCCTATAAAAGCGAACGCGCTCAGGATCACGGCATCGAAATTATCCGCCTCACTGACGACGCGAACCACATCGAAGTCCGCATCGCACCCTCCCTCGGAAACCGCGCCTATGCGATGGAGATCAACGGCGCCAACATCCTCCACATGCCCGCCGCCAGCATCGCGGAGCTGAACCAGCTCAGCGGTATTCCATTCCTCGCCCCCTGGGCCAATCGCATCCCGCACGGCTTTCACGCGAGCGGCAAATGGTTCCCGTGGAACGAGTCGCTCGGCAACCTCCGCATGCTCCAGCCCCACGTCGCGATTCACGGCATGCTCTTTGGCTCAGACCTGTGGCAGGTTACCGATCTCGGCTCAGACTCCGGCGCCGCATGGGCTACCAGCCGGCTCGAATTCTGGCGGTATCCGGCACTTATGGCAAACTGGCCGTTCGCGCACGACTACGAGATGACCTACCGGCTCTCCGGCGGCCAATTGGAGACTTCCATCTCTGTCCGCAACCTCAGCGCCGAGCCGATGCCCGTCTCCATCGGCTTCCACCCCTACTTCCAGATCCCGAACGCCGCCCGCGACGCCTGCACCGCCCGCATTCCGGCGCGAACCGCCGTCCTGACCGACGAAGGCCTCCTCGCCACCGGCGAATTTCGCCCTAATACGCTGCCCAATCCCCTGCCGCTCGCTAATTGCCCCCTGGATAACGGCTTCACCGACCTCATCCGCGACTCCGCCGGCAACGCCCTCTTCGTGCTGGAAGGCGGCGGCGCCCGTATCGAAGTGGAATTCGGGCCGAAATGGCAGGTCGCAGTCGTTTATTGTCCGTCAGGACACGAATTCATCTGCTTTGAGCCCATGGCCGCCGTCACAAACGGCATAAATCTCGCTGCGGAAGGCAAATATCCGGCCCTCCAGATGCTCGATCCCGGCGCCACATGGCGTGAGAGTTTCCGCGTTCGTACGTCTGGCCTACATTAAAGTTCACTCACAAGTTGCAATTTCGCGCGCATTGAGGCACGATGGTAGGTTTTCACCCCACAGACTCCTGAATGCGAACGCGGGTACGAGTTCTCTATCACGACCACTGTTTTGACGGCGCGGCATCGGCTGCTTTCTTCAGCCGCTTCTATCGCGGCGCGATTGACGGCGGCGCCGAATTCCTTTACACCGGGATGGCGCACCGCGCCTCTCAGATTTTCGAGGATAGCCTCTTCGACGGCGATGAAAACGCGATAGTGGATTTCAAGTATTCGTCAAATCCCCGCCTGACCTGGTGGTTTGATCACCATCAGAGCGCGTTCCTCACACCGGAAGACCAGAAGCACTTCGAGGCCACCCGTACGCCGCAGAAGATGTACGACACCACGTACAAATCCTGCACGAGCTACATTCGCGACCGCGCGCGCGACCGCTGGGGCTTCACCGCGCCCGATCTCGATGACCTGGTGCACTGGGCCACGATTATCGACGGCGCCATGTATGCGGACGCGAAGTCCGCCGTTGAACTCGGCGCGCCCGCCATGAAGCTCACGCTGGTGATTGAAGGCTCCAAGGGTTCAGAAACCGTGCAGCGCATCATCCAGCTGATGCAGACCACGCCGCTTTCCGGCATCATCGATCTGCCCGAGATCCAGAGCGTATACCAGCCTCTCTACAAGCGCCATCTCGATTCGATTGAAATCATCCGCGAGAAGTCTTCCGAAAACGGCGGCGTGATTACGTTCGATCTCACCGGCTACGATCTCGAAGGCTACAACAAGTTCATCCCGTACTACCTGCATCCGGAGGGGACGTACGTGGTCGCGATCAGCCCATCCACCTTCCGCACGAAGATTTCAGTCGGCTCGAATCCCTGGGCCAAAGTCGAGCCGAAACATAACCTCGCGACCATCTGCGAACGCTACGGCGGCGGCGGTCACCCCCGCGTCGGAGCCATCAGCCTCGAACCCGGCCAGGTCGACGAAGCCCGCCGCATCGCCGTCGAAGTAGCGGCCGAGTTGCGGACCTAATCAGTTCTCCGTTGGTTTCTGATCGATGTGATCGATCATCATCACATCCACCTGTACATCAGCCACTTTCGTCAACTTCAGCCCAAGCTCCCGCTGCACCGCCGTAAAAATATTCGGACCCGCGTCCGCCGGATCAGGAGCAACCTGCGTCGCGCCCGCATCGGCGGCCAGATTCGGCATCGTAGCCCCTGCATATTCGAGCCGAATATCGTAGATTCCCGCCAGATTCGTCTTGTCGACGACACGCGGCAGCGGCGTCCCAGCAGTCAACTGTTGTCCGTTCGATTCAGCGATATCTGCCGCCAGAGTCCGCGCGAACACGGACATATAGTTTCGGAAGCTAACCTTTCTCATCCCTGTGCGATTGAACGACAATGACAACGCGACCGGCTGACCGGGGGAAAGACGCGGAAACCCCTGCTCGTCGGCGCCCCGGATTGGCGATTTGTCCGCATCCGGGTCCGCAATGAATTCCTTGAACTTCGGGCCGCCCGGCAATAGGGTCAATTCATATCCGGGACGCGATTGTTTTTCGAAATGAAAGGCGAGGTGAAAGCGCTCGGTCAGCATGTTCCGCAGCATCCCGCAGAATTGCTCGGGGGTCGAGGAAGCGGGCATCGTCGCAACCATCGCGAAGCCACTATTCATGGTGTCCGAAATCCACGCCGGTCCCTTCACCTCATCCACATCCAGGCCGTAAGCTCGCCTGATAAGGGAGGAAATTGGTGTGCGCGACAAAATAAGCCGGCCCGGATCGTTCGTCCCCGGGCCGCCGCTAGCCGCAAACGGATTCGGCCCCGGCACGAACGGCCCCGCGGGCTTGAGGGTTACCGCATCGAACTGAGACTTTGCGGCCTCTGGCGAAATGGCCAAACACGGAAGAGCCGTTTGCGCCAGCGCGGGCACTGAGGCAAAAAGAAAGAGCGCAAAGGTTTTCATATTACCTCCCGGAACGCGATTAGTCGCTGACCTCTGGCACCCGGTCTTCCAAACGACCGGTTGCGTTCTTTCAGTATGTTCCGTTTCCGGCTGAGGGTTCTTTCCATCACACGTGTTTCCAAAACGCACACCGCGCCGCAATACAATACAAAGCGCGGAGACGCCAAACCCATGGAATTCACCCGTCGCATCTTCCTCGGCGCAGCAGCAGCCACCGCGGCCGCCGCCCAGACACAACGCGGCGCATCCGACCGCCCCAACCTCATCCTCTACATCCCGGACGAACTCCGCGCCGAAAGCATCGCCTGCTACGGCAACCGCGTCGTCAAAACACCCAACATCGACAAACTGGCATCCGAAGGCGTCCGCTTCGAACAATGCCACGTCCAAAACCCCGTCTGCGGACCCTCACGCTGTTGCCTCGCCACCGGCTGGCCAGTTCACGTTCGCGGACACCGCTCCCTCTACTACGCGCTTCACCCCGACGAACCCAACATCTTCCACTACCTCAAAGACAGCGGCTATGACGTCTACTGGTATGGAAAAAACGATCTCCTCGCCACCGAGACTTTCGCCTCCAGCGTGACCAAAGCGGAATCGCGCGGCGATAATTCCGCCGCCTACGGCCAGACCGGCGCGAGCAACAATCCTTACAGCGAGGATGATCCGCACTACTACACATTCCTCAACAACCCGCTGCCCGACCGCCGCAAAACTTCCGATTACCTCAACATCCAGGCGGCGATCGAAATTCTGGAACAGAAGCGCGACAAGCCCTTCTGCATTTTTCTTCCGCTCACCTTTCCGCATGTCCCCTACGCCGCGCCTGCCGACTTCCACAACATGTACAAGCCGTCGGACCTGCCCGAGCTCCGCCCCGTCAGCCAGACGCGCCGTCCGCGTTACCACCAGGCGCTGCGCCGCATCATGCGCCTCGATCAACTCCACGACTCTGATTTCCGCCAGATCCAGGCCGTCTATCTCGGCATGGTGAGCTACGCCGACTGGCTCCTGGGCGAACTGCTCGAAGCCGTCGAGCGCACCAATCACACCCGCGACACCGCCATCTTCCTCGCCTCCGACCACGGCGATTGGGCCGGCGATTACGGCCTCGTCGAGAAATGGCCCAACGCGATGGAAGACGTTCTCACCCACGTGCCTCTGATCGTGCGCGCGCCGGGTTACAAAGGCGGACATGTTTCGAGGGAAATCGTCGAACAGTACGACATCATGCCGACGATGCTCGAACTCGCGAAGGTGGAGGCTCGCCACACCCACTTCGCCCTCTCCCTCACGCCGCAAATGCTCGGCGAACCCGGCGACCGTAACCGCGCGGCCTTCTGCGAAGGCGGCTACAACACCAATGAGCCGCAGTGCTTTGAGCCGCTGTCGCAATTCAATGTTTCGATGGCTTATTATCCGAAGGTCGCCCTGCAGAACCGCGAGCCGGATACGGTCACCCGCACCGTCATGGTCCGCACTCGCCAGCACAAGCTCGTCTATCGTCCGGACGATCAGAGCGAGCTTTACGATCTCGAAAAAGATCACCGCGAAACCAACAATGTCTACGGCGACAGCCACTACGCCACTGTTCAGGCCGACCTCTTCCATCGTCTGATGGACTACTACGTGCGCACCTCAGACGTCGTCCCCCGCCAGCTCGACGCGCGCGGTCTGCCGGCGTAACTCGCCCGAGCGGCCCATCCGCGCCGCCCCGCCCCCGCACTCCCCCCACCCAACTGCCCCCCCGCGTAACCTTCCCTCCGCCCGAACAAACGCCCTTTCCGTTCCCCTCGGCTAAACTGGTAGTTCATGCCTTTTGAAGAAGTTGTCGAGGCCGAAGGCCACCTCATCGACTCCCATGTCATGGAACAAATCTTTGACAAAGTCGTCGAGGCCAACGGCCGTTTTGAAGTCGAACAATTCCGCATCGGACGCACCAACGGCGACCCCTCCTATCTCCGCCTCCGCCTCGAAGCCCCGGACCGCCGTCAGATGGAGCACCTCCTCGCGCAGCTCCTCCCCATCGGCTGCTCGCCGGTCGATGGCGGCAACGTCACCCTCGGCCGCGTCGAACGCGACCGCTGCGCGCCCGAAGATTTCTACTCCACCAGCAACCATCACACCTGGGTGAAACTCAACGGCGACTGGGTCGAAGTCCAGAA
>CAZPZE010000811.1:0-18231 GCA_964590625.1 uncultured Solibacteraceae bacterium | reverse complement strand
AGCGTCGCGCTGTTGGCGTCGAACTGCCGGTAACCTTCCGTCGTCACGAAGAAGAACGTCTTATTGCGTCCGTCGTAGACTTTTGGGATGCGAACGGGACCGCCAAGGGAATCGCCGTAGTTCTTAAAGGTGGAATCCGTGATCGGCTGGCCTGCGCGGTTCGAAAAGAAGTTGTTCGCCGCCCAGGGCGTTTCACGCAGCGCGCCGAAAAGCGAGCCGTGCATACGATTCTGACCGGAACGCAGCGTCGTATTGAAAACACCGCCACCGGTGCGGCCCATCGAGGCGTCATATGTATTCGCCTGCACCTTCATTTCGCCGACCGACTCCTGATCCGGAATGATGACGGCGCGGTTGGTGGAGTCTGTAATCGAAATGCCGTCCAGCGTATAGTTGTTCGCCCGGACAGGTCCGCCGGCAATCGAAATCGCCGATGAACCGCTCTGGTCTTCCATACGATTGAACTTCGGATTGCCCTGCATGACCACGCCTTCGCTGAGCTTCGCCAGCATGAAGGGGTTGCGTCCGAGATTCGGCAGATCCTCCAGCTTGTCGCGATCGATCACAGTGCCTGTGGACGCTTCGGTCGTTTGCAGCAGTTCGGCATCGGAGGTCACGTTGATCGATTCGGTCACCTCTCCGATATCGAGCTTCGCGTCGCGAGCGACCGCTGTCTGTGTCGGAATGACAATGCCTTTCATGTCGAGCTTCTTGAAGCCCGGGGCCTCGATCGAAAGCGAGTAAGTGCTGGGATTCAGCGCCGGGAATGAATATTCGCCCTGATCGTTAGTAACAGTCGTCAGTACAGCGGAAGTCGCATCTTCCGTCAGCGTGACCTTCGCGACCGGTACAACAGCGTCTTTGGGGTCGGTCACGCGGCCGCGAAGCGATCCCTGAAATGACTGGCCCCAGACCAGCGCGGAAAACAATACAAACGTGCATACGAGTCGCATGATGAGTCTCCTGAATTGGGTTTGCTGCCCGGCGGAAGCGGGCGGTCAGTCCAGCGTGGGAGGAGATTTCCTGGCGCTTACAGTGCGCGCAGGATGCGGAGAAGGTGAAACGTTCGAAAAAACAGGATGGTCGATGGAAGACGCCAGCAGCGAGGCCCCGTCTCCAAACTGAATATAAAAAGCGTAACGGATTTTGTCAGTTCACGTCAATGAAACGCGGATTCAAAAAACAAATGCTTTCCATAGGGAATCCGCACGCTGTCACATGGCCATGAAAACAAAAGGCCCGGAGCGCGCTAAAGCGCCTCCGGGCCGTGGATTGAATCAACCAGGAAAAAGACTAGCCGGCTTTCGCCACCTTCGCCGGGCCTTCCTGAACGATCTCTGAGAGAGCTTCGTTGAACTTAGTCATCTCCTCGTAGGTGCCCACCGTGACGCGAATGTGGTTGGGCCACTCCGGCCACCGGTTCCCGGCAAGGTTGATCTTTCTCGCCTTCATGGCGTCGCCCACCTGCGGTCCGGTCATGCCTTTCACGGACATCATGAAGAAGTTGGCCACGGAAGGCGTGTAAGTCACGCCGAGCTTATCCATGTGCGCAAACGCGAGTTCGCGATTCTTCTTGTTGATGGCGATGCGTTCCGGCATGAGCGTGGGATTTGCCTTCAGGCTCGCGGCGGCGCATGCCATCGTCGCCACCGAAAGATTGCGCGAGCGCCCGAATTTCTCGAGCTGCGTGAGCAGATCCGGACGCCCGTACGCCATGCCGGCGCGCAGGCCGGCCATGCCGTAGATCTTGGAGAACGTGCGGAGCACAACCACGTCTTTGCCGGCCTTTACCATGTCGGTCGACATGTTGTCGCGACCGGAGAAGTGAACGTACGCCTCATCAATGACGAGAATCGCGTCCTTCTTCTTGTTCGCGAGGATGTACTCCAGATCCTTGCGTGGCGTGAGCGTGCCGGTTGGATTGTTCGGATTGCAGATATAGTAGACGCCGGCATTCGGGTCGGCCTTGATCATAGCCTCCACGTCATGCGAGAAGTCCTTGCGCAGCGGCACGTGATGGACCTTGACGCCGAGACGGGTGCCGTTCTGCGTGTAGCCGGGCTGGCCCATTACCCAGCTTCGCGTGGGCGAAGTGAATGCAGGCATCAGGTTCGCGAGCGGCGTACCGGAACCCGGATACGGAATCACGTGATCCTGCGGGACGTCTTCGGTCTTCGCCAGCAGTTCTTCGAGATCGTTGTTTTCGCCAGCCGGGCCATATCGCCAGGCAAGGGGAGATACTTTGGAAATCGCCTCAAGACCTTCCTTCGAGGGGCCCATCGGGTTCTCGTTCGATGTAATGTAAATCGCGTTCGGATCGCGCTCCCGTCCGCGTCCACCGCCGCGGGCTCCGCGGGCGGGCGCAGCGTCGTCCTGTGCGAAGGCAAATTCATGAAACAGCGGAATGGCCGCCGCCGCTCCGAGCGCGATTTGTCCAATGTGCCGTCTCGAAAAGCCTCTGTCGAGCAGTTCTTTCTGTAGAGCTTTCGTCATCTGCATGCCTGTATCTCTCCTGTTTGAGTCCACGCGATCTCCTCAGTGGCGCCACCTCGCGAGATCGGATTGCGTTACAAAATAGCGCCGGGTACACGCGGCGCCGGGAGAGGATCTGCCGACCTGGAGTCCTTCAGCAAGCGGGTCGCTCCACAGGGCGGCCCGCCTTTGTTGCGATCAGCCTTTCGCGGTCTTCGCCGGGCCTTCCTGCAGCACCTTATCGAGCGCCGCATTGAACTTACCCATCTCCTCGTAAGTGCCGACGGTCACGCGAACCATCTCCGGCCATTCCTGCCATGTACGGCCGATGTGCACTTTGTATTTCGCCATCGCCTGGTTGACCTCGGCGCCCTTCATCCCCTTGACTTCCACCATGAAGAAGTTGGTCTGCGAATCGATGTAGCGGACGCCTTTCTTCTGCAGGAATTCGAACGCGAGATCGCGGTTCTTTTTGTTGATGGCGGCGCGTTCTTTCAGCAGCGCATCGCCCAGCTTCAGGCTCGCCGCCGCGCAGGCGGTCGCCGTCACCGGCATAAAGCCGCTGCCGCCGTAAGCGCGAACTTTCGCCAGAAGATCAGGACGCCCGTAGGCCGCGCCCGCGCGCAGTCCGGCCATGCCGTAGATCTTCGAGAAGGTTCGGAGCACAACGACGTCCTTGCCCGCCTTCACGAGGTCGGTGGACATATTGTCGCGGCCGGAGAAGTGAACGTATGCTTCATCGATGATGAGCACTGCGTCCTTCGGTTTATTCGCGAGGATGTATTCCAGATCCTTGCGCGGCGTGAGCGTTCCGGTCGGATTGTTCGGATTGCAGATGTAGAAGGCGCCCGCGTTCGGATCGGCCTTGATCATGGCTTCCACATCGTGCGAGTAATCCTTGCGCAGCGGAATATGGAGCACCTTATTGCCGAGCCAGGTCACGTTGCCGCTGTTGTAGCCGGGGGCGCCCATCACCCAGGGCCGCGTCGGCGAAGTAAACGCCGGCGCTACGTTGGCGAGCGGAATGCTCGATCCCGGATAGGCGGTCACGTGATCCTGCGGTACGTTTTCCGTGCTCGCGAGAAGCGCGTTGAACTCGAGGTTTTCCCCCTGCGGATTGTAACGCCACCCCAGAGGCGCAACCTTCGAAAGCGCTTCGAGACCTTCCTTCGAGGGCCCCATCGGATTTTCATTCGACGTAATATAGACCGCTTCCGGGTCGTACGCTCCGCGGCCACCGCCGCGTCCGCCTCTGCCCCCGGCGGCGTATTGCTGAGCAACGGCGAATTCATTGAAGAGAGGAATGGCGGCTGCCGCCCCCATGGCGACCTTGGCGATCGCGCGGCGCGAGTATCCACGTTCGATTAACGATTCTGTGAGTTTGGGCGAGAGAGCCATGGGAATAAAAATCTCCTGTCGGGAGCGAATACACTCCCGGTGAAAGTATTGGTTTGGATGGTTACGGGTGGAGCGTCAGGAACCTGTGACGCTGAGGATAAGGGGCTTCAGACCCAGAAAGCCCGCGGGAGGACGAGACGCTTGGCATGGCGTCCCGACTTCAGATTTACTAATACCGCCAGGTTGGATAATAGCGGGCGACCGCTGCGAATGTCAAGTGAGTGCCCGAAAATCCGGATAACTCCGCCAGGCTACAGTAAAGGGTTGCCTGAAACCCTGCATCCCGCGAGCGCGGAAGAGTTACGGAGTGCGCTCGAATCGGCATCCGCGTCGCATCGCGCCATCGAACTGTTTGGAAATCGTTCCAAACATCTGATGGGAGGACCCATCGCGCCCGCCGAGACCCGAATCAGCACTTCCGCCATGACCCGCATTCTGAAGTATGAGCCGCGCGATCTCACCATCAGCGTGGAAGCCGGAGTGCGTTACGCGGACCTCAGCCGCGAGCTTGCGCGGAACGGCCAGATGATTCCACTTGCGGGGCCATGGTCCACAGAAGGTACGATGGGCGGCATCGTAGCCGCGAATATTTCGGAATCGCGCCGCCGTGGCTACGGCACCGCGCGCGATCTCGTCATCGGGATGGAATTTGCGACTCTCGAAGGCAAACTGGTCCGCGCCGGCGGCATGGTAGTGAAAAACGTCGCAGGGCTCGATATGGGAAAGCTGATGATCGGATCGTTCGGCACGCTCGCCGCCATCGCCACCCTGAATTTCAAGCTGCTGCCCATTCCCACTGTTTCCCGCTCGCTGCTGATTGAATTCGAGACGCTCGATAGCGCCCTCGCGGGTCTCACTGCGATTCGCAACGCCGGATTGAATCCGATCGCGGCCGACATCGCCAATCCCGTATTTGTCGCCGCCCTCAATGCGCAGTTCGGAATTCGGGACTTCGTCCTCGCCGTGCAGTTCGGCGGCAATCAGGCGGTGATCGACCGCTGCACGCGCGAATCGACCGCGCTCTGCGCCACGGCAACCGTCCGCGCGCTCTCCTGGGAAGATGAACAGCGCTTCTGGACCAGTGTAGCCGCCGTCACGCCGCGCCATCTCGAAAAATTCCAGAACGGCGTGGTCGTGCGGATCCAGACACCGCTTTCCGAATGCGGCCAAGCCATGGCCACTGTTGAAACCTCCGGCCATGCGATGGCCGCGAGCGGCGTGGTGCGCGCATGGTTCAGCCGTCCGGATACCGCATCGCGATGGCTGGCGCAATGCCTGCGGCGCGGCTGGAACGGCGTCATGGAAGCCGTGGGACCAGGCGTGGACCGCGGCGGTCTCTCGCTCTGGCCGGAGCCGGGTGGCGACTTTGCGATCATGAAGAAAATCAGGAATTTATTCGACCCCGAAGGCCTGCTGAACAACGGACGTTTATATGGCCGCCTCTGAAAACAATCCGCTGGCGCTGCTCGACCGGCCGCAGCAGACCGATCTGGACCGCTGCGTTCATTGCGGGCTGTGCCTGAACGCCTGCCCGACTTATCGCGAGCTCGGCCTCGAAATGGATTCGCCGCGTGGGCGCATCTACCAGATGGTGCGCGTTCACGAAGGTGAGCCGATTACCGACGCCTACCGCGAGCACATCGACCTTTGCCTCGCCTGCCGCGCCTGCGAAAGCGCGTGCCCGTCCGGCGTGCCCTACGGCCGGCTGGTGGAAGACGCGCGCGCCGAAATCGAGAACTCCGCGAAATCCGGATGGATGCGGCGTCTCGTCCGCAGCATCGTATTTCGCCGCCTGCTGCCTTCTTCCGCGCTGCTGACGGCCGCGGGCGCCATGCTCTATCTCTACCAGGCGAGCGGATTGCAGCGGATTTTCCGCGCGCTCGGTTTGCCGCGCCTGCTCGGCAGCCTGGGTGACCGCGAGTTGCTCCTGCCCGATGCCGAGATCCCGTTCTTCTTCCGCGAATACGGCAAGACGTTCCCCGCGCGCGGCGAGAAGCGCTATCGCGTTGCATTCCTCGCCGGTTGCGTGGCGAATATTTCGTTCGCCCGCCTGAACGAAGCCACCGTGCGAGTCCTGCAGGCGAATGGCTGCGAAGTCGTGATCCCGCCATCGCAGACCTGCTGCGGCGCGCTGCACGTGCACGCTGGCGTCCGCGACGTAGCCCGCAAACTGGCGAAGAAGAACATCGACGCGATTGCTACCGCCGATTTCGATGCCATCATCACCAACGCCGCCGGCTGCGGCTCAACCCTCAAAGAGTATGGCGAACTGCTGGCCCATGATCCGGAGTACGCCGCCAAAGCGCATGCGTTCGCGGCGAAGATGAAGGACGCGACGGAATTCCTGGCTTCGATCGAGCGCAATCCGACGATGAAGCCGGTAAACGCCGTCGTAACCTATCAGGATTCCTGCCACCTTGCTCACGGCCAGAAAGTGCGGAGCGCCCCAAGAGAGCTGCTGCGCTCGGTGCCGGGCGTCGAATTCCGTGAAATGCCGATGTCGGACGCCTGCTGCGGCAGCGCCGGAATCTACAACGCCCTGCATACCGACATGTCGATGAAGATTCTGGAAAAGAAAATGGGCAACGTGAAGAAGGTCAGCCCGCGGATTCTCGCGACCGCGAATCCCGGCTGCATGCTGCAGCTTCGTGCGGGCGTCCGCAAGTGGGGGCAGGAAGACACTCGCGTCGCTCACGTCATCGAAGTTCTCGACGAAGCTTACCGCATCGGAGGAAAGAACAAGAATGGTTCCGCATGAGATGACTTCCACCACGTTCGATCTGGGCGGTTATGAAGTGATAACCAACCTGGGGATCGTCCGCGGAATCGTGGTGCGCTCGCGCTCCGTGCTGGGCACCATCGGCGCCAGCCTGCAAACCATCGTCGGCGGCGATATATCGCTGTTTACCAACCTCTGCGAAAAGACCCGCGAAGACGCCTTCGATCGCATGCTGCGGCACGCCGCCGAAAAGGGCGCGGACGCGGTTCTCGGCGTTCGCTATGACGCCACCGAACTGATGCAGGGTGTCTCGGAAGTTCTTTGCTACGGCACCGCGGTCAAGGTTCGGAAGAAATCCTGATTTACTGTTCGTTCGTTTCTTCCACGAAGCGCTCCACCGGCACGCGGTAAATCGCCGGTTTCCCGTGCCGGTCGCTTACGAAGAAAATGCTCTGGCTGTCCGGGGCAAACACCACCTGCACCACAGACGGATCCGACGCGTGGTGCTCGCACAGCGTCAGTTCGCGCCTCGTCACCCGCAGCAGAATCAGAATGTAAGACGAAGCCTTGCTGCGGCTAGCGCCCACGAATACCGACGCATCCGCGTTCGGCGCAAACGTGGCGTATTGACTGGTGCGCGCCAGTTGTTTGTCTGTCCCGTCTTCCGGCGAGGCCTCGCGCAGCGTGATCAATTGCTTCGGATCATCCGGCACGTGGAGATAGAGCAGCGTGCGCCCCGAAGGCGCCCATACCGCGTGCTGCACCGTGCCGGCTTCGAGCGAAATCTGTCTCCGCCCGCTGCCATCCTCATTCGCCAGCCACAGCGCGCCATTGCACCGCCACGCAATCTGCGAGCGGTGTGGACGCGCCATCACCAGATCGATCTTCGCCTGCGCTTCGAGAACCGCGCCATTCCTGCGCAGCCCGAATCGCATGATCCGCGAGCCCTCTGCGAACAGCACCGATCCGTCGGCAGCCACCGAAAGTCCTCCCGATGTGCCGCCGTTCTGAATGCGATAAAGCTCGCGCGGCTTCAGCGCGGACGAACTGATGCTCTGCAGCACCGGGCCATCGAAATAGTAGACATAGCGATCGTCCGGCGAAAGCGAAAAATTTCGCGTATCCAGCGCAGATGCTTCCGTGAGCTGCCTCGATTCTCCGCCCTTCAGATCCAGACGGTAAATCTGACGCGTACCGTCGCGTTCGCTCCAGTAAATCAGCGCGTCGGAGCGCTTCGTGAACTGACGCAGATGCGTTGCCGGAAGCCCGCTGGCAAACGAGGGGTTCGTAAGCCGCACCACCTCCAGTTCTGTGGCGGGATCCGAATAACGCTGAGATTCCGGAGCGGAAATCGCGCCAACGGCGAACGAAACGAATTCGCGCCGCGAGATGGAATGCGTGCCGATATTCGAATTTTAGCGTCTGCTCCGTTACCACCGCTGGCGGAAACGGTCGAGTTCGCGGCGCTCGCGCTTGGAAGGCTTGAAGTCGGGCAGACCCGTAATATCGGCCATCGCTTTCCGGTCCTCCGCCAGCTTACGCCTCGCTTCCTTGCTCTCTTCCGATTCGCGAAAAAGCGTCTGCGCCACCGCGGCCGGACCGCGCAGCTCACTCAGCGCGAGCACTTCGATGTGATATTCGCCGCTGTCGTTTTTCACGCGCAGGGAATCGCCCACACGCACTTCACGCGATGCTTTGGCTTGCTGGGAGTTGGAATGGATTCGACCGAGTTCGCAGGCTTTGGAGGCGAGAGCGCGTGTCTTGAAGAATCGAGCGGCCCACAGCCACTTATCGATACGCACGCCGTCCATGTTTCTATTTTGAGGGGTGTTGGGCGATGGACGAGGCAGCTTTCGTGAACGCGGCTCGGCTTGCGGACCGCCATCCTTTGTCAGGCTGCCTCGCCCTGTGGATTTTCAGGTGGTTCTATTTCCAGCTACCTCCCGATCTGAGATTTTAACCGTCACGATGACGGCTACTTGTGATCACTTTTCACTCGCGATTCGATTGTGCGCCCATCGGCCGCTCGTGTCAATCCCCGGTCAATTCGCGGATGGCAATTGCGCACGTTTAACGACGAGCGTATCGGCAGGGCTCGTCCGCGGCTCCAGTTTCAGCCCGAGCTGCTGCTGTAAAGCCGTGAAAATAGAGATACCTGCGTCAGCGGGCGCGGTTTGGTTCGCGGCTTGCAACGGATCGAGCGACGGATCGGGCGTCCACTCCAGCCGGAAATCGAATTTGCCTGCCATGCCGGTTTCATCGATCACCGGCCGCCCGGTTTGCCCCTCCGAGAGGAACCGCGCCAGCGTCTCCATATCCATCCCCTTCGCCTGCAGAATGCCGTGATTGAACGTGATCTGCGGGTTGCCAGTCGTCACGCTGGGCTTCAGCTTGGGCCCGTTCTTTCCCGGCACGAGCACGAAGATCGGCATCGCCTGCGATTCCCGCTGCAGCTCGAGTTGAAACCGGTCCGCCAGCAGGCGCTGCAGCCGTAGCCTCGTTGGACCATGGAAAACCAGAATCTGATCTTGCGTCATGGTCGCTGGGTCGCCGCCATACGGGGTCAGCGGTTTGCCTTCCAGATCGAAGCGCTTCGAATTGATCCAGCCCGGACCTCCCACGATCTGGTCATCCCCAACGTCATACGCGATCTTGATCAAAAACCGCAGGGTCGCGTGCGAAATCACCAGACGCCCGCCGGCGGCAAAATCGACTTTCAACGGTGAGTCCGGATTGCTCGGCTTAATCGACGCCACATCGAATGCCGGAAGCTGCGACGCCGCCACCGTATTCTGAGCGCTGCCCTGTATGGCAAGGATCAGCATGGCGGCGGCCAGCAGCCCGGCGGCCACGGAACCGCGCGCGTTTACCTGCGTGCGCGGTGCGGCCATCCCGAGCAGCCGCGCGATACGAGCCGCGAGCGAGCCGCCATTCGCCGTCACTGCCGGCGATGGAGCAATGGTGCGGCAGGATTCGAGTTCTGCGAGCGCACGCACGTAGGTCAGCGTGTCACCGCAAAAGGAAACCGCCATATCGTCACAGCACTGCTCGCGCTCCTCGCGAATCTGCCGGGAGATCCACCACACGGCAGGATGATAAAAGAGCACTGCCTCCACCGCGCACTGAAGCGCGTTTACCAGATAATCGTGCCGCCGGATGTGCATCAGTTCGTGCGCGAGTAATCCGGCGACGAGATCCGGTTCGAGGCCAGTAAACGCGCCGAGCGGAACCAGCACCACCGGCCGCCACCATCCGATCACTGTGGGGCTCTGGATCAGAGGCGATGCAGCAAGCCGCACCGGCCACGCGAGACCCAGCTTCGTCCGCAGTTCGTCAAACCGTTGCTGCCACAGGGGCGGCACCGCGCGCGTGAGCTGCGACCGCAGCCGCGAGGTCAGCATCCACCCGCCTGCCAGCCGAATCGAAAAAACGCAAACGCCGATCAGCCAGGCAAAGACGATCCAGTTCGCCGAACCATCCCGCCAGGTTCGAATTGCGCGAATTGCCGCGGGCCCGAACCAGATTTCCCCTTGCGATTCCACAGGGCTTGCAATGCGGGATGCGACGCGCATCGCCGGGACTGCGCTTTCACGCGGAAGCGAAATAAGAAATGTCGCGAGGGGCGCGGCTGCCAGCGCCACCAGTGCCGCACAGGCCACAGCGTAGCGAAACGAGGAGCCGCGCGAACGGCCCAGCCACGCCTGCACCGCCCCGTAGACAGCGGCAATCGCAAGTCCCTGCCAGACGAAATGCAGCAGCGCGGAAGCCAGAGCGTGTGTCATCGTTTCCCCTTTTCAAATTCCGCGATCATGCGCTTGATTTCGCTCAGTTCCTCTTTCGACGCCGGTTTCGCCGCAAGCGCGCCCAGCATCAGTTCCCGCGCCGATCCCTCGAACGCGCGCGACAGCAGATCGCCCGCCAGCTGCCGCTGCGTCTGCTCTTTGGGCGTCGCGGATTCATAAACGTGCGATCGGAAACGCTCGCTGCGTGTCACCAGACCTTTTTCGGTCATGACCTGCATTTGCTTGAGCGTCGTCGTGTAGGCGCTGTCTTTATTCAGCGCTTCGTGAACTTCGCGCACCGTCGAAGGCCCCAGCCGCCAGAGGACGGCCAGGATATCGAGTTCAGCGCCGGTAGGAAGAGGAGGCATCTGAATCGAGAATACTACGATACTTATCGTATGTCAACGAGAATCGTCGTATGACTTAATTTTCCGAAGGCGTCCGCTCAGCCTGATCCACCACCACCATCTGAAGCGGAAGTTTCTTCGGCTCCAGCTTCAGACCCAGTTGTTCCTGAATCAGCGTGAAGATCGAAGATCCGAAATCCCGTTTCGAAAGCGCGGACGTCATCTCTTCCTGCGTGCCGAACAGATTCACGGTGACGTCATAGCGGCCCGTCAGGCCGGTATCATCCACCACCGGCCGGTCTAATTCCGCGAGGTGAGCGCGCGTCATCAGTTCGATCAGATCGGCAATCGTGACGCTCGTGAAAACCACGCCGCCACCATTCATCCGGATCGCCGGCCGCCCGGGCGCGGCCGCATCCTTCAGCTTCGCGCCGCCTTTCGAAACCACCATTGCATAAACCGGCAGCTCTCTCGTCTCGAGATGCACTTTCATGTGGAACCGCTCGAGCAGCAGCGACTGCAGCATGCCCTTGAGCGCATCCTCTTCCGCGGGTGCGGCCGCTGTTGCCACCAGATCGTAGCGGTCGCTGCGAAGCCAGTCAGGGCCGTCGATCTGATAATCCTTCACGTTCCACGCGGACATGATGCAGTCGCGCACACTGACGTTCGTGTAGGTCAGCCGCGTCGAATCCATCTTCATGGATCCGCGGCCGCCTCCAGCCGTCGAAGGCTTCAACGAAGCGGCCTCAAACTCGGCCGCGCCCGCCACGGAAACCCACAGCGCCACAACCGCCGCCACGAGTAGAATCCTTCGAATCATCCTCATCAGTGTAGCCTCAGTTCGGCACAGGAATGCGTTCCGCGTGGTCCACAACCAGGTAGTCCGCAGACGACCGGTCCGGCGCCAGGCGAAGCCCAAGCTGCTCCTGCAGCGCCGTAAAAATCGACGGCCCCTGATCGGTCACGTTCTCTTCGGGCGAGTACGTCAGCGTGAAATCCCAGAAGCCCGAAAGACCGGTTTTATCGATGACCGGCCTGCCCGCCGGACGCCGCAGCGTCATCGCCAGCGATGCCATCGAAGAGCCCTGCCCGATCAGCCGCGCGGGCGGCGCGAAAATCACCGGCAGCTGCTGGTCCGCTTTACTCGCCTGCAGCTTCGGCCCGCCTTTCGCCACAACCAGCGCATACGCCGGCGTCTCCTTCGTCTCGTGATGCGTCGCCAGATGGAAGCGCTCTGCCAGCAGCGTCTGCAGCATCTGCCGAACATCAGCCGCGGTCGCGGTGGGCGATGTCTTTGCCTCAATGTCGTAACGCTCTGTCGATAGCCAGGACGGGCCCGTGACCTGATTCAGCCCCATATCCCAGGCGGCCACCACCAACATCATCAGCGACCAGTTGTGCATCGTCACGGTACCGCCAACTGCCGGAATGTGCAGCTTCCCGCTGCGCGCGTCAAAACCGTTCGCGCCGAACAGCACCGCTCCATCCGGCGCATGGCTGACCTTGACCGATGCCACGTCGAACGCCGGTGGCCCGGCGGCGCCCGCGAACGTCGTAATCAGCACAAAGCACGCGGCGGATTTCCACATGATCCCGATAGACGCCATTTTCGCGTTTTCGTCTCTTTTTTTTGCACCCAATACGTCATCGCCGCGTCATGAATACACTGGAAGGATTGATGGTCCGTTTGCTCGCGGCGGCCCTGCTGCTGCCGTTTCTCCTGTTTTCCGCCGGAAGTTCCACAATTCGTGGCTACGACTCCGCCTCCGCCCGCGACGAAATCCGTTGGGAGAAGCAGGCACGCGCCTTTCCCGACGCTGCCCGCATTCGCGACACCATCGAAAAACTTTCCAGCCGCCCGCATCTGGCCGGCACCGCCGGATCGAAGGAAACCGCCGACTGGATTCTTTCCCAACTCCGCTCCTGGGGTCTCGACGCGAACATCGAAACGTTCGACGCTCTTTTGCCGACGCCGCAGACTCGCGTGCTGGAGATGGCCGGCCCGCCGGCCTTCCAGGCCAAACTGCAGGAACCCCCGGTCACAGCCGATCCCTTCTCTTCCAGCCCCGGCGCCATCCCTACCTTTAACGCTTACTCCGGCAGCGGCGACGTCACCGCTCCCCTGATCTACGTGAACTACGGGCTCCCCGCCGACTACGACGTTCTCCAGCGAAGGGGAATCGACGTGCGCGGAAAGATTGTCATCGCCCGCTACGGCGCCAGCTTCCGCGGCGTCAAAGCGAGCGTCGCGCAGGAGCACGGTGCCGTCGGCTGCATCATTTATTCCGATCCCCGCGATGACGGCTATTTCCAGGGCGATTCATTTCCCAAAGGACCCTGGCGCCCCGCTGAAGGTGTGCAGCGGGGCAGTGTGCTCGATCTCGGCATTCAGCCCGGCGACCCTCTCACGCCAGGCTGGGCGTCGGAACCCGGCGCGAAACGGCTGACGCTCGATCAGGCCACCACCATCCAGCGCATCCCCGTGCTGCCGATTTCGTATGAGGACGCCACGCCGTTGCTCGCGGCTCTGACCGGTCCGGTGGCGCCCGAATCCTGGCGCGGCGCGCTGCCGCTGACCTATCACCTCGGCCCGTCGACGCCCGTTCACCTCAAGGTCACGATGGACGACGAAACGCGTCCGCTCTACGACGTGATCGCCACCATCCCCGGCACGGAATTTCCCGATGAATGGCTCCTCTACGGCAATCATCACGATGCGTGGGTCGGCGGCGCGAACGATCCGCTCTCCGGCGCCGCGCCGCTGCTCGAATCCGCTCGCGCGCTGAGCGAGATGCTGAAAGCAGGCTGGCGTCCGAAGCGTACCGTCAAGATCGCATTCTGGGATGCCGAAGAGTACGGCCTCGTCGGTTCCACCGAATGGATGGAAAAGCATGCCGATGAGCTCACAGCGAAACTCGCCGTCTATGTCAATTCCGATTCGAGCGGCTCAGGCACGCTCAGCGCCGGAGGATCGCATTCGCTCGAAGACGCCGTCCGCGAAATCCTGCGCGACGTCAATGATCCCGTAAGCGGCAAGTCGCTGCTCGAAGAGAAACTCTCGCGATCGCAAAACGGAGCCGCCCCCGGCTTCCATCTTTCGCCGCTCGGCTCCGGCTCCGACTACACGCCTTTCCTTCAGCACCTCGGCATCGCCAGCCTTAGCTTCGGATTTGAAAACTCCTCCGGGAACGGCGTCTATCATTCCATCTACGACGACTTCTACTGGACCAGCCACTTTGAAGATCCCCATTTCGCTTACGGCCGCGCGCTTGCCGAACTCGACACAACCGTTCTGATGCGTATGGCGGATGCCCCGCTCCTCCCATTCGAATTCGGCCAGCTCTCCTCCGCCGTCACCACATATCTCGACGAAATCGGCCGCCTTCCGAAAGCGAAAGACACCGTCAATCTGGATGCAGCGCGGCATGCGAATGAGAAGCTCGCATTGGCCGCGCGCGATTTTGATAAAGCCTGCGAGCGCGCCGAAGCGAAGCTGGCGACCGCCGACACCGCGAGGCTCACTGGGGTCGACCATCTTCTGATGGCCAGCGAGCACGATCTCATCCTCGATCCTGGCCTTCCCGGACGCCCCTGGTATCGCCACCGGATCTACGCGCCCGGCCGCTACACCGGCTACGCAGTCAAGACTCTGCCCGGAATCCGCGAAGCCGTGGAAGCGGGCCGCACGTCCGAAGCCGCGGAGCAGACGAAGGAAGTCGCCGACGTTCTCGAAAAACTCGCGGCGGATATCGACGCCGCCGCAAAGCTCATCGCCAAATTATGATCACGGAAATCGCGGACGCGCACGTCCATTTCTTCTCTCCGGCATTTTTCCGCTCGCTGGCGGATCAGAGAAAGGCCCCCGAGGTGAACAGCCTGCTCGGCTGGGATTTTCCTAACTCGCCCGAAGCTCTGGCCGACCGCTGGGTCGGAGAAATGGACCACCACGGCGTCCGCCAGGCGATGCTCATCGCCTCGATTCCCGGCGATACGGCGTCGGTCGAAGCCGCAGTAGCCCGTCATCCTGCCCGGTTCGGCGCCGTCAGTATGGTGAATCCGCTGGCCCCGAATGCGACCGCGAACGTTCCGAAGGGAATTTTCCTCTTCCCTGCCATGCATCGCTACTCGCTGCATGACGACCGCGCGCGCGCCGTGATCGCGAAAGCCCGCGTCGTGTATGTCCACTGCGGTGTGCTGAGCGTGGGATTCCGCAAGAAACTGGGTCTGCCTTCGCCGTTTGACATGCGGTTTTCCAACCCCATCGATCTGCACGCCATTGCCCTCGAATTCCCGCAGGTGCGTTTCGTCATCCCGCATTTCGGCGCTGGCTACTTCCGCGAAGCCCTGATGGTCGCCGACCTTTGCCCGAACGTATACCTCGACACCTCAAGTTCTAATAGCTGGCTCCGCTATCAGCCCGGCAATATGACGCTGGCAGATGTGTTCCGCCATGCCCTCGAAGTTGCCGGCCCGAAACGGATTCTCTTCGGCTCCGATTCCTCCTGGTTTCCGCGCGGCTGGGTGTCCGGTATTCGCGGCGTTCAGGAGAAGGCGCTGATCGCGGCGGGCGCCGATCCCGAAACGGAACAGGCGATTTTCGGCGGCAATCTTCGTTCGCTCCTCGATATTCTCCGGGCGCAATAATTTTTTCGAGAAACTTCGCTCCTCTGGGCACTAGTTTCCGGAGAAAACCGTGATATTTCCCAGGCTTCGCCGGCCGGCTGACCCGGAAACCTTTCGTTTTCCGCTGCCCTGGCATGGCCGCCTCGCCCTGGTGGACACGGATTTACGCGGGAACTCCGGCTCCCTGAACCTCGAAAGCACGGATCTGGCCACCATCGAAGCGTGGGCGCCGGAATCCATTGCGCTCCCGCTTCCCATCGCGCTCTCCTATGCCGCCCAACGCCTCGCGGGGGCAAACCTCCTGCCCAGCCTCCGCAGCGCGATCGTCGTTCTGTCATCGCTCGCACTCCCCGGTGCACCGATGACGGACGACCATCGCGATCTCCTCTGGCGCGCCTTCGGGCTGCCGGTTTTCGAGCAACTCCTCGGACCGGACGGCAGCGTCATCGCCCAGGAATGCGAAGTGCACGATGGGCTTCACGCGGAATGCGTTTCGATCGATCCCCAAACCGGCGAACTGATCGTGATGGGACAGCCAGCCGGGTGTTCGGCCGAGATCGTGACCGGCCACTGCGATTGCGGCCTCGAAACTCCGCGCGTACGCAATCTGACGCGCCTTCGTGAACGGGTCACCGCGGCAGCCGCCGGCTGACTTACTTCCCGGCCGGCGCCAGCAGCGCTTCCACTTCTTCCTTCGATGCGGGCTTCATCGCGGGCGCCGGGATTTTTTCGGGTTTGAATGCGATCGTCGCAACCGCAAGCCCGGCCTGGCGCATGTAGAGCGTCAGATCCGAGCGAACCTCCGAGAGAGACCGGCCATAGACGGAACCGAAGGTCGTCACCGTTTCCTGTCCATTACTGAGAAGACCGATGAATTCTCCGGCTTTGGCGCGATAGAGCGAACTGAACATGATCATGTGAGTCAGCCCCCAGGAAGGCAGTTCGTAATCCAGACTCGCCTTCGTCTCGAGCGCATTCATCGCCTGCGTCTGCGCGGCTCCCCTGGCGCCCAGCGCGGCATAAGATCCTGTGTCGGCGTAGAACTCCGTGGACGGCCGCGATCTCGATTCAAGGAATAGCCGGCGGTCAGCATTGAAAACTTCCACCAGATTGACGTTCAGTCCGTCATGAGTATGGAACTCTCTCGCGGGAGCGGCGCCGAGCTTGATCTTGTCACCCTCGGGCTTCAGCGTGGAATAAAACTGCGCGAGTCCGTCGCGGAGCCAGTAGCGCATCTTCGGGGCTGACTGATCGAGCACAAGCTGGCAATATTCGCGAAAAATCTTTTCGTAGTTTTCCGGCTTCAGTCCAAGCGAGACGATCGTCGCCGGCGCCCCCGCCATGGAGTAAACAGAGACCGCACCATACTCCGGCGGCCGGTATTTCGTGAAATCGCCCTCCGTCTCGAACACTACGATGCGAGCCGGCTGCCCGCCCGGGTCCTGCGAATGAGTGGCATTCAGGAAAAATGCGCGCACGTCTTCCAGATACTGGAGCGCTGCCCGGATGTCGGATCCGCTCTGCGCAGCATACAACTCAAAGTGCGCGGAAGAAGCGTGGAGCCACTTCGCATCCGCGGCGCTCAACGGCGCAGACACGAACAGCACGAGTGATAAGAAGGGAACGAGACGCATTCGGAGCGGAACCTCCGAACGTTATTTTACCGGGCTACGCTCTACCGCCAGCGCGACCGAATTCCCGCCGCCGAGGCAAAGCGCCGCGATCCCGCGATGCGCATCCCGCCGGATCATCTCATGGATCAGGGTGACCAGAATCCGCGCGCCGCTCGCTCCGATCGGATGCCCGATCGCCACCGCGCCGCCATTCACGTTCACGCGCTCCATGCCCAGTTCCAGTTCGCGCGTCACGCCGATCGCCTGCACCGAGAACGCCTCATTCAGTTCGAACAGATCGACACTCCCCATCGTCCAGCCGGCGCGCGCCAGAACTTTCTGAACTCCGGTGACCGGCGCCAGCATGACCCACTTCGGATCGACCCCCGTCGTCGCCTGCGCGCGAATCCTGACCAGCGGCTGAATCCCGAGCTCCCGCGCCTTTGCGGCCGACATCACCACCAGCGCCGCCGCCGCGTCATTCACGCCCGGCGCGTTGCCCGCCGTCACGGTCCCTTCTTTTTTAAACGCCGGCGAGAGCGCGGCCAGCGCCTCCAGACTCGCGTCTTCCCGCACCGACTCGTCACGGCTCACCACTTCCGGCTTCGCGCCGCGTTTCTTCGCCGGCACGGAAACCGGGACAACCTCGGCATCGAACCGCCCTTCGCGCCACGCGGCTGCGGCCTTACGATGCGATTCGAGCGCAAACCGGTCCTGTTCCTCGCGCGTTACGGAATGCTTCTCCGCAACGTTCTCGCCCGTGACGCCCATGTGGTAATCGTTATAAACGTCCCACAGGCCGTCGTGGATCATGGAGTCCACCAGAGTGCCGTTGCCCAGCCGGTATCCCTGCCGCGCCTGCGGCAGCAGATAAGGCGCGTTGCTCATCGATTCCATCCCGCCGGCCACAACGATCTCGGCGTTGCCGGTAAGAATCGACTGCGCCGCCAGCGCAACTGCCTCCAGCCCCGAGCCGCATACCTTATTGATCGTCAGCGCGCCCACCGTGGACGAGAGCCCACCAAACAGCGCTGCCTGCCGCGCTGGATTTTGCCCCAGCCCTGCTGACAGAACATTGCCCATGATGCACTCCTCCACCGCTGCCGGATCAACTCCCGCACGACGCACGGCCTCCTGAACCGCGATCGCGCCCAGCTTCGTCGCCGAGAGCGCAGAAAGGCCCCCCTGAAACCGGCCAACCGGAGTGCGCACAGCGGAAACAATCACAGCTTCGGTGGAACCTGTCATCAATTCGATGGTAAAACACCAAAGAAAAA